>NZ_JAUBSH010000011.1:0-118167 GCF_036704705.1 Microcoleus sp. K1-B1
ATACACCACGCTACAGGAATTCCCGACCCACCCAATAAGATGTTCATCGACAGAACTGTAAATTTATCCCCGATGCTAGTGGCATCTAATGCCAAGGCAATGTCCTCAAGATTTTTCGGCAGTAAACTTAGCACCCACAACATTAATGGAGCAAAACAACCACTCACATCTAACTCACGACGATGAAGTCCTTTTTTAGCTGGGGCTTCTTGATACCATTCTTTTAATCGCTGACGGACTGTGTTCGGCTTTTCTCCGTTGAGCTCGGCGATAAAATGCGAAACTTGGGTTAAGCTGCTAGATTTGGTCATGACTACGCCGAAGCTCCAAGTCGCTAAGCCAATCGCTTGAGGTATTGACAGGTGAGTCATTTGTTTGGAGACAATACATGACCAATCCTTGAGATGCTTATTTTTCAGCATTAGGTTTTTCCTGCACCCCTGTTTCGTTTCAACACCCTCATTTTCGCCTGGTTTAATTGACTTTATACTACCCCGTCGTAAAAAACCTACACCTGTCAGCTCACCCCATCTCCCCCTATACCAATCTACCCCTCTGAGATGTGGCGGATTTTGTTTATCTTGATGCAAACTGTAAAGCCAGGAAAGCGGATACTTTCGTATCAACAGTCCAGGCTGGCATGAAATAAATATGAAGAAGTGTAGCCAAGTGCTCTCACAAATGTTAAGATTCTTAACATAACGTAGTATTGTGCACGCCCCAACCAAAACCTAACCTGAGACGGTGCTGACTGGGAGTAGTAGCTAGCTACCATAAAATTAAGCCTCTTTAAATGGAAGGAAAGCGCAAGTCCCCGCCCGCTTTCCTTCCCAGCTAAAGCTAGGGGTTTGCGACTACCGCAAACCTTTAGAGGCACAGATCCTCAGCGGGAAAAGCTCATGAAAACTCTTAAGTCCTCAGATACAGATTCTGTTCGCGCTTACTTGCGGGAAATCGGCCGCGTTCCCTTGTTGACCCATGAGCAAGAAATACTCTACGGGAAACAGGTACAGCGCTCAACCGCACTGCATCAGGAGAAAAATATTTTAGCCGAAGAGTTAGGCCGCGACCCGACGGCGGCTGAATGGGCACAGGCAGTTGGGCTGTCTGAGGCACAGTTGCAGCGGACGATCGAAAACGGGGAAAGGGCAAAGCGCCAAATGGTGGAAGCGAATCTCCGCCTGGTAGTGTCTGTTGCCAAGAAATATATCAAGCGCAACGTAGATTTACTGGATCTAATTCAGGAAGGCACGATCGGGATGCAGCGGGGAGTAGAAAAATTTGACCCGACTAAGGGCTACAGATTTTCTACTTATGCTTATTGGTGGATTCGTCAGGCAATTACTCGGGCGATCGCCGAAAAAGGCCGCACCATCCGCTTACCGATCCACATTACCGAAAAGCTCAACAAAATTAAAAAAGCTCAGCGCCAACTTGCTCAACAGCTTGGTCGCGCGGCCACGGCTGCTGAATTGGCATCCGAGTTAGAATTGACTCCCAAACAGATTCGCGAATATCTCGATCGCGCGCGCCTGCCACTTTCCCTGGACTTGCGCGTGGGAGACAATCAAGATACAGAGTTGGGCGATTTGTTGGAAGATACGGGTACTACCCCGGAAGATTTTGCCCTGCAATCTTCCCTGCGAACTGACTTAGACCAGCTAATGGCGGAACTGACTCAGCAACAGCGAGAAGTGCTCGCCTTGCGGTTCGGTTTAGAAGACGGGCAAACCCTAACTTTGGCCAAAATAGGCGATCGTCTCAACATCAGTCGGGAACGAGTGCGGCAAATAGAACGGGAAGCTTTGACCAAACTCCGCAAACGCAAGCAAGATATCAACGATTATCTAGCCAGCTAGGTAGATTGGGGATTGGCGATCGGGTCTCCCCCCTTGCAATCCCCAATCTAAAATCGTAAAAACCGCCGCTTTTAATTCGGTTGTGCCCACTTCGTTGCTATGACTGTCCTGCTACATTAGTAATTACTTAGTAATAAAGATCAGCAGCCATCAGATAAGGGTTATTTAATTTAACCGCCCGCGTCTAACATAACAAGCTGTCTCTGAAACGGAGGTACTCGTGAGCAACTCATCTAATAAATCCCCAGAATTCTTTGAAGAAGACGGAGAAAATGCCAACTTATTATGGCAATACGTGCAGTCAATGGCTCCCGACACAGTTTCTCAGTTGTCTAAGCCGACTTCTCACGAAGTGTTTCAAGTAATGGAGCGAAATATTGTTGGACTATTGGGGAATTTGCCTTCGGAACACTTCGGGGTGACAGTGACTACCAGTCGCGAACATTTGGGTAGATTGCTCGCCTCAGCTATGATTAGCGGTTATTTTCTCAAAAATGCCGAACAGCGAATGACTTTTGAAAAGTCCATACAAGCCAGTGAGAGACATGGCTCGGACGATTAGTAGATTCTTAACATTTAAGTGATCCAAGTGTCAAGCCCCCCCTCGCAAGATGGGGGCTTAATATTTTAGATTTTAGATTTTAGATTTTAGGTTTTAGATTTTAGATTTTAGATGGTTGATTTTAGATTTTAGGTTTTAGATTGTTGATTAAATAATAATTGAATAATTATTGATATTATTCTTAAATTCCCCATTCCCCATTCCCCATTCCCCATTCCCCATTCATAATTAATATGTCTCTTCCTCCTTTGGCCCACAAAGTTATCGGCGTTGCTGCAATCTGGAACGATCGCCAACAAATTTTGATTGACAAACGCCGACAACATGGACTACACGGGGGTTTCTGGGAGTTTCCGGGCGGAAAAATAGAGCCTGGGGAAACAATCGAAGCTTGCATAAAACGGGAAATTATGGAGGAGTTGGGGATTGTCGTAGAAGTTGGCGATCGCTTGATTACAATTGACCACGACTACACTAAATTTACAGTTAGACTATACGTGCACCACTGCCGCCACGTCAGCGGGGAACCGCAAACGATCGAATGCGATGAAATTCGCTGGGTGACACTCGACGAAATTGACCAATTTACTTTTCCCAAAGCAAACGCACAGATTATTGCTGCACTGCGAAAAAGTTGAGCTGTAATATAAAATTCGGTTGCTACTGAACAACTGACAAATGACAGCTAACTTTTATTTTTGGACGGGCAGAGTAAAGTGAAAACAACTGCCTCTATCGGGTACAGAGTCTACCCAAATTTGACCGTAGTGCGCGCGGATGATGCCTTGACACAGAGACAGTCCAATGCCGTAACCATCTTTTGATTTATCTCGCTGCAAGCGAAAGCTGTCTTCAAAAATGCTCGCGCAATCTTCTTCAGGAATTCCCGGCCCGCTGTTGCAAATGCTGACTTGAACTTTGTAAGCGGTGCGGTGAAGAATGGACAGATTAACAGTTCCTTGGTCTGGGGTGTACTTGCTGGCGTTGTCAAGCAGGTTGACCATGACTTGTTTGATGCGATCGGGATCGGCATAAACCAAGGGTAAATCTGCGGGAATGTCTGTTTCTATGTTCAGACTTTTCGCTTGAAATTTGTCTTGAAACTGCAAGATTACATCTTGACAAATCGCTCCCAGTTCGATTCTTTTTGGTTCAATGTGGAGTTGAGCGTTTGTACCCCGGGCTGCTTGCAGGATATCTGTAATCATACGATCGACAATTCGGATTTGGCGGCGGGCTTGTTTCATTAAATGAGCCGCCAGACTCGGTGTCAAACGCGACTTTTCCCCCTCTTTCACCTTCTGACTTGACTCCAAAGTCTCCAAAGCCAAAGATGCTGCCGTCAAGGGATTACGCAAGTCGTGAGCTAGCATCGCAATAATCCGGTCTTTCAACTGCAACTGCTCTTGCAGGTGTTCTTTTTCCTGTTTGAGGCGAAAAACTTCATCGGAAAGTTGCACAATTTCGGCCGCGCAAGCAACGGAATAGATGGGTTTTTGGTTAGTCAGGGTTTCCGCAACAACTGCGGCCGACTGCTGCTGAGCTGTGTATTCTTCTACAGAACGCTTCCAGCGGGGCCACCAGTGTTCGAGTTGGGCGATTAAATTGCTGCCGGCGAGAGTTTGTCGGGGATCGGGATGAATTTTGAGCAGCGAGGGAGTGGCTACAAGTTTAAAGTGTTCGGCTAAATCGGGCTGTTCTCCTACGTCGATGATTTGAAGCTCAAAGTCGCACTCTGCCTTCAAATCCTTTAGGGACTTGCGGATGTGTCTGGTCTGTTCCCGGGAAGAGGAACGCTTGTCTACAAACAGCAAAAGCTGTAAAAGCGGTGCGGGATTTACCGGCTGTTCGGGAGAACAGTCAGTGCCGCTGGTGCCGAGTGTGGGATGGACGCTGTTGAGCTTTTCGATCGGGTGAAAATAATTGAGCATTGCCGAGCCGAGTTATTTCACTTCTACTTTAATTTAATACTTACTTTAGATTTATGCTATTGTCCGATAATTTCATTACAGGCGGGCAGATGATATTTTTGAGATGGAAGAAAAATGAGTCGCTGCGGGTGGTGGTTCAAGTGGCGGCCGCCTTTTTTGTGCTGTGCCTGTTGCTGACGCTGCACCGCTACTACAGCTTTTACGCTACTTACGACCAAGGCATTTTCAATCAACTTTTTTGGAACGGCACTCGGGGTCACTTGTTTGAGAGTTCCCTCTCTTCGGCTTTGTCCACTAATGTGGTTCACCAAAATCAGCTCCCGGAAGTATCTTACTACCGGTTGGGGCAGCATTTCACGCCGGCGCTAATGCTGTGGCTGCCAATTTACTCGCTGTTTCCCTCGCCCGTCACTTTGACTGTGTTGCAGGTGACGTTAATTACCGCGGCTGGAGGAGTGCTCTATGCTCTCGCCAGACACTATCTGGAACCAAAGCTGTCGGCGACAATTGTTGTGAGCTATTACTGCGCTAACGCGGTCATCGGCCCGACTTTGGGCAATTTTCACGATATTTGTCAAATGCCGCTGTATGTCTTTGGCTTGCTGCTGGCGATGGAGAAGCGCTGGTGGCCGTTGTTTGGGATTCTGGCAACTTTAATTTTGGCTGTGCGAGAAGATGGGGGGGTTGTTTTATTTGGCGTCGGAGTGTACATGATTTTGAGCCGGCGCTACCCTCGGACTGGTTTGGCTGTCTGCATACTCAGTTTTGGTTATATGATCGTTCTGACCAATCTGATTATGCCTTTATTTTCTGCTGACATATCCCAGCGGTTTATGATGGAGCGCTTCGGCCAATATGCCGATGGAGATGAAGCTTCTACTCTAGAAATTATTTGGGGAATGGTGAGCAATCCCTGGCGGTTGGTGGCTCAGTTATTTACGCCGTTTTTTGGTAAGATTAGATACCTGCTTGGCCAGTGGTTGCCATTAGCTTTGGTTCCTGCTTTCGCGCCTGCGTCTTGGATGATAGCTGGATTTCCGCTGCTGAAGCTATTTTTAGCGAAAGGAGAGTCGGTGCTGGCGATTAATATTCGTTATGCGATGACTGTGGTTCCAGGGCTTTTTTATGGGGCGATTCTGTGGTGGGCCCAGCGTCAAAAGGAAGAAGATAGAATGGTGAAAGAGGAAAGAATGTTTTTGCGTTTTCCTTCTGCTTTATTTCCTCTGCCTTCTTCTTCAAATTTTCGCCGCTTTTGGGGGTTTTGCATCTGTTTGTCGCTATTTTTTACCTTCACTTCTAACCCAAATCGGACTTTTTCTTGGATTTTGCCCGATGCGATCGATCCTTGGGTGCAGGTTCCTCTCGTCAGACAATGGCAGCACGTTTTGCAAGTGCGGCCGCTATTGGCTCAAATTCCTGCTGATGCTAGCGTGGCAGCGACGAATACTATTGTGCCGATTTTGTCAAGCAGGCGGGAAATTCTCAGGTTTCCGATGTTTGAACTCCGCAATGATGCGGGGAAGGCAGTGAAGATGCAATATGTAATTGCCGATATGTGGCAGTTACAGCAGTATCAGGCTGCGTTTCGCGCGGAACGGGGACAGTTGCGGGAGATCGTACCGGCGATCGATCGAATGTCCAAATCTGGAGAGTACGGAATTGTTGGCTTTGAAGACGGCGCGATTTTGATGCGTCAGGGTGCGGTTTCTAATTCTGCATCGGTTGCTGCTTGGACCCGTTTTCGCGGCGAATTGGAGCCGATTTTGAAGAAACGGTAAGCGGGTAGACACGATCGCCATTGCTTCCCTCAGTGGCTCAAATCTTGAGGAAACCTGTTTTTTTCAGGTAATGGCGATCGAGCAATTTCATGCAAAAACCAGGTTTAGGCATGATTTTCTGTCTTTGTTGCTGCCAAAAGTCAGGCATTGGGCATCAACTTGCGCTCAACTCAAATTTGAGGCTGATAATTATACAATAAATCTGTTAATCCTAAACATTAAGTTATATAAATTATTTGGAGGGAGAAAGATGAAAATTTTGGTATTGGCATGGGAGTTTCCTCCCAGAATCGTAGGCGGTATCGCCCGCCACGTATCGGAACTATATCCAGAATTGGTGAAGCTGGGGCACGAAATTCACTTAATTACAGTAGAGTTCGGCCACGCGCCGATGTACGAAGTGGTGGAAGGAATACGTGTGCATCGGGTGGTGGTGGGGCACGCCAGGGACTTTTTTCACTGGGTGGCGAACCTCAACCAAAGCATGGGCCACCAAGGCGGGAAACTGATGCTTGAGGAAGGCCCCTTTGATATCATCCACGCTCACGATTGGTTAGTGGGAGATGCGGCGATCGCCCTCAAGCATACCTTTAAAGTACCGCTAATTACCACCATCCACGCCACCGAATACGGGCGCTTCAACGGCATCCACAATGACGGGCAGCGCTACATTAACGCCAAGGAAAACGACCTCGCTTACAATTCTTGGCGGGTAATAGTTTGCAGTGATTATATGCGGCGGGAAGCCGAACGGGTACTCGCGACTCCGTGGAACAAAATAGAGGTAATTTACAACGGAATTAGACCAGATAAAAAGCCCAGGTGGCACGAATTTGACGCGATGGATTTCCGCCGCAGGTTTGCTGCTGACGATGAGAAAATTGTCTATTATGTAGGAAGAATTAGCTATGAAAAAGGCATTGGTGTATTTTTGAATGCGGCACCTAAAGTAATTTGGGAAATGGGGGGTAAAGCGAAAATTGTAATTGTTGGTGGCGGCAATACAGACCATCTCAAACATTTAGCTTGGCATTTAGGAATTTGGAATAAGTGTTATTTTACTGGGTTCATGTTTGAGGAACATCTTGACAAATTCCAGACGGTGGCTGACTGCGCGGTTTTCCCCAGTCTTTACGAACCTTTTGGGATTGTAGCGTTAGAAAGCTTTGCTGCAAGAGTGCCTGTGGTGGTTTCGGATGCGGGCGGACTTCCAGAGGTGGTGCTGCACACTAAAACTGGCGTTGTTACTGAGGCAAACAATCGGGATTCTTTGGCCTGGGGAATTTTGGAGGTTTTGAAAAATCCGGGTTACGCGCAGTGGTTGGTTGACAATGCTTATCAAGATTTGGAACGCCGGTTTAGTTGGCCGAAGTTGGCGATAGAAACCCAGTGGGTTTATGAACGGGTGGTGGAGGAAAGGGCTGAGGTTGATTGGTAAGAATGCTCTTTTTTGACGGTTGACGGTTGACAGTTGACGGTTGACAGTGAGTCGAATATCAACCTTGTTGGTGCAAATCTTAAGAATTTGTAACACAATGATAGATACACTCGAACTTACTTTGAGTGCACTCGGAAGATTTAAAGGGAATTAGCATCTTGAATATTTTTAGGGACATCGAGCCCCAACCCAGACGCAGCTTACTGATTTTATTCACCGCAGGCCTGCTATTCTGGTCGAGTTTGGCTTCGCTACTGCCAACTTTGCCGCTGTACGTTCAATTTGTGGGTGGCACAAAACAGCAAATTGGCTTTGTGATGGGTGCATTTGCGATCGGACTTTTGCTATCGAGGCCGAAGTTAGGTAAAATAGCCGACAGCAGGGGTCGAAAACAAGTTTTGCTTCTAGGTGCGTCAGTCGCTGCGATCGCCCCTTTGGGCTACCTGTTAGCTCAATCTATCCCCTTACTGTTACTTATTCGCGTTTTTCACGGCATTAGTATCGCCGCTTTTACTACAGCTTACAGTGCTTTGGTAACAGATTTGTCGCCGCCAGGAAAGCGGGGCGAATTAATCGGTAACATGAGCTTGGTGAATCCTATTGGTTTAGCAGTTGGGCCGGCTATTGGCGGATTTGTGCAAGCTTGGGTTGGTTATACTCCTTTGTTTGCAATGTCGGCGGCTTTCGCTGCAACGGCTGTATTTTTTACCTGCAAAATTGCGGAACCTGATTTTGCAGATTTAACAAAATCGGACTCGCTATCTGAGGACAAAAATAGCCAAAAATACTGGCAAATGCTCTGGAATCCGAGAGTGCGGATTCCGGCTTTAGTTTTATTGGTGGTTGGTTTAGTATTTGGAACGTTGAGCACTTTTATGCCTTTGTTTATCCAAGAAACTAAGGCTAATTTGAATCCTGGATTATTTTATTCTACGGCGGCTATCGCCAGTTTCGGTATACGGTTGGTCACGGGACGGGCTTCGGACAAATACGGCCGCGGCTTGTTTATTTCTGGCGGCTTAATCTGTTATGCCGTATCTATGTTATTGTTGTATTTTGCTAACAACAGCAGTGCTTTTTTAATAGCAGCTTTGGTTGAAGGTTGCGCGGGCGGTACGGTTTTGCCGATGATGGTAACGCTGATGTCGGACAGGTGCGAACCTCATGAAAGGGGCCGCTTATTTTCGCTTTGTATTGGCGGATTTGATTTGGGTATTGCGGTTGCGGGGCCGACTTTAGGCTTTGTTGCGGAACAAGTTGGCTACAGAAATATGTTTGGTTTTGCGGCTGGGCTCGCTGGCTTGGCTTTGCTGGTTTTTATTACTCAGTCTAGCAAGGGCTTGTCTAATTCGATGAAATTTGCGATCGGTCGAGGCAAAGATATTTATGCTTTGAATCGATGATATAACAGAAGCAAGAAGGAAGAGGCAATCAGGGGACTTACCACAAAACCCGGTTTCTCCCAAAAATCGTGAATCTATGCGACAGATATTGAGGCAGAAACCGGGTTTTTGTTCCCGCGCAGCATTCTGAAAAACAGGCAAGATTCCTGTTCCACAAAGATTAAAAAAGTTCTGAGTTTTAAGTCCTGAGTTGAATTAATTTCTTAATTCAAAACTCAAAACTCAAAACTCACAGCTTATAACGTTTTTAAATGGGCTTGGAGGGATTCGAACCCCCGACCTCATGGTTCGTAGCCATGCACTCTATCCAACTAAGCTACAAGCCCCTGTTGAGTTAAGATTTAATCTAAAATTGATTAAGTTCTTTTCTCACAGAATCTTACAGTAACACCATTACCAAAATAATGCAAGACCTTTCGCAAACTTTTTCTAAATTGCCCGATGTGGCACAGCTAACTCACCTTGACAACAGCGGGGAAGCTCAAATGGTGGACGTTTCAGCGAAGGTTCCGACTGTGCGGCAAGCTGTGGCTGCTGGCCGGGTGCGGATGCTGCCGGAGACGTTTGCGGCGATTGAAGCGGGGAATGCGCCGAAAGGTGATGTGTTGGGCACTGCAAGGCTGGCTGGAATTATGGCGGCGAAGCAGACGGCGCATTTGATTCCTCTGTGTCACCCTCTGCCGCTGAGTAGCGTGGAGGTGCAGGTGATACCTGATGCTGGGTTGCCGGGGTATCAAATTCGGGCGACGGTGAAAATTAAGGCGGAAACAGGGGTGGAAATGGAGGCGCTGACTGCGGTTTCGGTGGCGGCGCTGACTTTGTATGATATGGCGAAAGGATTGGAAAAGTCGATCGCCATTGAGTCGATTCGCCTGGTGAGTAAAAGTGGTGGCAAGTCTGGAGACTATGAAAATGTAGAGGCATAAGTTTCCTGCCGAAAGAGGGATGCAGCATTCAAAAAGCTGCACTTATGATTAAAATAGGCACTGAACTACTAATATCAAGTGAAAAACTATGCCTCCTCGTTGGCCCCGCAAACCCGATCGCAACGATCCAGAGTACCGCCGTTTAGATGACAGGATGAATTTTGCTATCCACGTCGGTCTTTTTTCTGCTACCAATTCAGGTTTGTGGTTTGTTCACAATTTGCAAAAGGCTGATTGGCCTTGGGCAATTTCGGTAACGGGTGGATGGGCTCTAGTAGTTTTGGCCCACGCGATTTACCATTTTGCGATCGCCGATTATTCGCCCCTCACCAAAGATTCTGGCTGAAGGCAGTTGGCGGCGATTTGTTAAGTCTTTTGATTGATAACAAATAACTTTCGGCTTTTTTGATATGGCTAATACTACACAGGCGATCGAATCCTTAGCAGCCGAAATCGGCGAAAATGTCTACATTGATATTGCCAAGTGGCATTTGTATCTCAATGATGCCCACCTGCATACACTTGTTGCTGAACAACTTTACCGGATGCTGGAAGATGGCGATTTAGATGCTGACAAAGTTGCACAAGTTTTGCAAGGAATTCCAGTCAAGTTGGGGGGCGGCAAGCGGGAAGTGCCGCTGGCAGATTTGATTCCGATGCAGTGTCAAGTTCAGTTGATGGATGTGCTTGAGGAATTTCAGCGGAAGATGTAGTAAAGGGCGGGTTTTGTAAGCAGATTGTGGGCGTTGTGCCTGGTAGTTCGCCCTTAACCCGCCCCGACAATTTTATTTATTTGCGAAAACGGCCCCGAATGCGATCGACAAACATATCAACTTCCGGCAATTTCATTTGACTGACAAACAGGGCAAAAACCCCTAACCCTACAAAACTTGGCAAACTCAACTGCACTAATTGAATTACCAAACCTTCAGTACCCAAAACTCTTTGACACGCTTGCAGAGTAGCCAAGGTAACGAAAGCAGTTAAACAACTGCCCGAAGTTAACCCCAGAAAAGGTAAACTCCACTCCCCCCAAGGCAGGCCACCCAGCTTTTTATTTAAACAGTACAAAAGCATAATCATCGAAACAAGATTCACTCCCACCGTCGCCATAACTAATCCGGGCGCGCCAAATGCTCCTACTAACAAATAATCCAAAAGACCGTTCAAAAAGATATTGATAATACTGATGCGAAAAGGCGTTTCCCCGTCTCCCAAAGCGTAAAATACCCGTACCAAAACGTCGCGTCCCAAATACACAAACATTCCAATACTGTAAGCCATCAATATCGGCGTGACAAACTGCGAGGCCTCTCGATCAAAAGCATAGCGTTCGTAAACCACGCGGACGATCGGCCCTGCAAGTGTTACCATTAAAGCGCTCAGCGGCAGCATCGTAAGGGCAGTCAAAATTAAAGATTGACGAATTCGATCTTTTAATTCCGGCCAATCTCTCGGATCGGTGAGACGAGAAAAGATGGGTAGAAATGGCACTAAAATTACATTAGAAATGATGCCTAAAGGCGTCATAACTAACAAGCCACTGTAACCCAACGCAGAGGCAGCTTGAGGGATGTAGGATGCGAAAAATAGATCAGTATAAACATTAATTTGCAGCATTCCTGATGATAAGGTAGCAGGAACCATCACCTTAATTACTTCTTGCACTCCCGGTCGTTTAAAATTAAACCGCAAGCGCAATGTTCCCAAGCCGGCGCGCCACTGCGCCGCTAGTTGCACCAACCACTGCAAAACAGCACCCGCTAAAGTTCCCCAAGCTAACACTAAGCCGCCAATTAGTGCGTATTCCGGCTGAATAATTTTGTCTCCGAGTTGCAGTGCGAGAATCCCCAAACCGCCGACAAGTGCAACGCTGGAAAATAAGGGACTAATCGAAGGCAACCAGTACATATCGGCAGCATTGAGAGTGCCGAAACCAATGCCGATTAAGCCTGAAAGTAATGCCATCGGCGCCATAATCCGAAATTGTTGGACGGCAATTGCTTTAATTTGTAAACCTTCTGCTGTTCTATTTAATCCCGGTGCCACCAAATCGATCAGCGGATCGGCAAAAATAATTAAAGCGACTGTTACCAACAGCAGCAAGCCCCCGACTAAGGTGGTGATAGTCTCGACTAAGGGTGCTGCTTCTTTTTTATCCCGGCGGGCTAAAACACTGACGATGGCGCTGTGAAATGGCCCGTTAATCCCTCCCAGCAAAATAAATAAGAAACCAGGGATGACGTAGGCGTAGTTGTAGGCATCGACGGCGACACCGACTCCAAAGGCTGCGGCGATCGCAATTTGGCGCACCAATCCAAAGACTTTGCTAATTAGAGTGGCGACTGCGACAATGCCGGCAATCCCTGCAAGGGAACGAGAGGGCTTCTGTAATTGGGACACAAATGGTTACAAACGCTAATGCTAAAAGGATTCACTTATTTTAATCGCGAATCGGGAGAATCATATCATGAACTCATAAAACTTCTAGAGGTAATTGCGCTTATACCAATTTTATCGATATTACTGACTTGCGGAAATTCAATAATCGATCGGGACTATTCGTCCTAACTACAAACCGTCGTTTCGTGCTATGATGCGTCAATCTAAAATCTAAAATCTACAATTTACACTCTAAAAATGATGAAACAAATGAGTTGATAAAAGCAGATAAATAACATATATAGCCTTTCTCAGTAACATGAGTTGCTCATTGGGCATAGGGCATAGGGCATAGGGCATAGGCATAGGACTCGCCTCCATACCTCACCACGCTTGAGAACCGCTATAGTTGATAACTGAGGACTGACTGTATGAGTTCCCAGACTTATTTCAAATGTTGGGAGCCAGGTATTTGGTTAGAGGTAAAATCGCAAACCTAAAATCTAAAATCGCAAACCTAAAATCTAAAATCTAAAATCTAAAATCTAAAATCGAATGGCTGGCTTAATTTACAAATATCCTCCTCTTTTACCCGGAATTCTCATCAAACGTTACAAGCGATTTTTTGCCGAAATTGAACTAGATTCGGGAGAAATAATCACCGCGCACTGTCCGAATACTGGCCCGATGACGGGTGTTTACATTCCGGGCAATCCAGTGCTAGTATCTCCCAGCGACAATCCTAAACGCAAGTTAGCTTATACTTGGGAATTAATTAAAGTTTGCGACACTCTGCCAACTTGGGTGGGAGTTAATACTGGGCTACCAAATCGAGTAGTTAAATTAGCTTTGGAATTGAAATTGTTTCCCGAGTTGGGCAATTACAGTTTAATTCAACCAGAAGTAGTTTACGGGCTAGACAAAAAAAGTCGAGTTGATTTTTGGCTAACTGGTGAGGAAAAACCGATTTTTCTGGAAGTGAAAAATACAACTTGGGTAAAAGAGGAGTTGGCTCTATTTCCCGATACAGTGACGGAGAGGGGACAGAAACATTTGCGGGAATTGATCGAAGTGGTGCGGCAGGGTTCGAGGGCTGTAATGCTGTATTTTATTAATCGCGGGGATTGTACTGATTTTGCTCCGGGGGATAGTGCCGATCGCCTTTACGGAGAATTGTTCAGACAGGCTATGAGTGAAGGTGTCGAAGTTTTGCCTTGTCGGTTTGACGTGACACCGGAAGGCATTCGCTATTTGGGGTTAGCAAAACTGGATCTACTAACCCCTGAATGATTGATGAGTTTAAATTGCCCGCATTTCTTGATCGATCTCGACACTAGCCACGCCCGGTACGCTCTTTAGTCCTTCTAGCTTCGATTGAGCAACTTCTCCAGTAATAATGCCAGTAACAGCTAGCACCCGATCAACCTTCATTCCCGCCGATTGTAAGCCAGTGACAACAGATTCAATTATCGGTAATTTTTGGTCGTCAACAGTCACGATGATGCGCTCTACTTGTTCATCAGACATATTCAGCATCCTTGGTATAGCGGTTAGAGTCCCGACTTCTTAAAGAAGTCGGGACTCTGGGTATTCTCCATCACGGAGCTTGTACCAAGCCACTTCCGACAGCACTTGGTAATGGTAGTGCCATAGCATGACAAGTTAGCACTTGCCAAAGTTGAGAACCTCGTTTACCAGTCGATTCGGCATACAGGGCAGCGATCCCAGCTACGTGAGGGGTAGCCATGCTAGTGCCGTTCCAGGCAGCATAACGCCCTTGATCCACAGGCAGTGATGAGTATACTTTCACTCCCGGAGCGGCGATATCGACTTTACATCCTGGAAATACGCCAGAGGGAGACGAGAATGCAGCCACTTGGACACAGTTATTGATCGCTGCAACAGCCATAATCGACGGGCTATTGGCTGGTTGTCCGACGGGTTTGGGCCCGTGGTTGCCTGCGGCTGCCACGATCAGACATCCATTTTTCAGTGCGCGGCGGCCGACTGTTTCGTAAGCAGGAGACGGTTTGGGATTTGTGTTTCCCAACGACATCGAGATTACTTGACACCCATTGGCGATCGCCCATTCCATGCCAGCCAAAATCCAGCCACTAGCGCCACTACCGGCATTACTCAACACTTTACCGACATAAATGGTCGATTCGTAAGCGATCCCGTACCTGCGACCGTTCTGATCCTTGAACCCGCAGGCTGTCCCGATGCAGTGGGTACCGTGACCCATCCCATCTTGTACATCCTCCCCAGGTACGAAGGACTGCGATACGATCGATCGACCCGCGAAGTCGGGATGTAATAGATCCATCCCCGTATCCAGCACCGCAACTTTCATTCCGCTACCAGTCAACAGAGACTTCATCGCCTTCGTTGCCTTCAAACCCCAAGTAAACTCGGTATCATCGGCAAAACATACTTGTTTCTCGATTTCTGCTTCGTCTGTAGTAGCAGTGGCTTTCTCGTACAGGTGATTCACCGCATCGCGATAGCCCTGCAAATAATCTACCGACAACCCCTCCTCAATGGCGTAGAAAGTGGTCTCAGGTTCGATCGCCAGAATCGCAGAATCCTCTCCCGCTGATGTCATGACGCTGCCAAAACCCCCTTCATCTAACGTGACAACGGCTATGCCGAGAGTAGGAAACACGGCTCCCCCTGCTGCTTCAATTTGGCCGAAGTCTAGAGCAGAGTCCGGGAAATCGGCTGCATTTGCCAGTCCTCTGATCCCAGTTTGGTCGCTCAGGAGGTCTAATCCTTCTGTCACTGCATCTTCGCGAAAAGTAATAATGTAACGCCCTGTTGTTTCATCGGCTTGGGCAGTTTCTGGGATGGGAAAACTAGGTTGTTCAGACATAAAATACCTCTAATTCAGTGTTAGATAATGCGTTGAGTTGGCAAAGAAATTTATGGAATTCCCAGGCTGTGACTTGTCAAGAAACAGCCCTGTATTTAATCCATGCTTCTAAGGGTTGAATACGAAATAGTCAGCATAGAGCCGAATCAGGCTGTGTTCCCACTCGATGTTGACCCAAATCTTGACTACACCATTTTGTGGGGAAACGTTATGGAGAGTATATCGAGCCTCACCGATCTTCTTTCCAGCCGTGGTATTTGGAGAAACACCTTCGCCGATCGCAACGAAGACGAGAGAGTTGGGTGTGATTAAGCCCCAATTAAGAGGCAAGATGTGCTGTCCTTTCTTGAATCCCCAGTCATGGCGATAAGCGTAGCCATTACCAAACAATATTGCGGGCGAAGCTCCATCTTGAGGCGCGCCCAGTTGACGCACCTCTTCAAGGTTAGCCTCTTGGCTTTCCTGAATTGTGGGAAGCTCTAGCTGAGAATTCGATACAAAAATTTCTTTGGTAGAAGACATAGTTTGTTTCCTTGTTATTTAACGTTAATGGCAAGTAGTTTCTCACTATATGCCGAAGCTGAATAACTGCTTTCTATCTCATAATTATCCAAATTAATTTGGCAAGCAATACGACGATCCGCGTATATGATTATGAAGATATTGCAACAACTTACGTAACTGTTACGATTCCTATTAGACTTCTCCAGAAAAGGCAGTCTTGAACAGGCATCCTGCCTGTTCCACAATGATTAGTGGAGATGTATACTTGGATAGATTTGTCAAGTTAAATTGAGAAGAAAAATGTAACTTGACAACGCTACTCAGATTTATGCGGTCAAATTCAGCGTGAAATTGTCGTAACTGTTAATATCAAGCAACCGGAAGCCTACATTAGTTGCTTGGGTGTTGCTTATCCACTCACACCAGTCAAATGCTTGTGGAGGGACAGGCCTCACGTAAGGCCCTGACCAATTTGCTCCGTTATCAGCCTCGGCATAGTAGCAGTAGTAGCGATTCAGGCTACGCAAACTCCCTCCATAGACCACTTTGCATTCGCCAGGATTGATTCGCCACCAACCTTTTTTTGCCCAATTTCCACCATCTGAACAGTTGGGACGATAGTACATAATAGCTACCCAAACACCATGTGTATACTTGTTGCAAATTGTGAGCATATTCCACCTCTTACAATGAGTAATTGTCAATGAATACGGTTCTATGTCCTTTTGGTGGAAGGGGTAAATTCAGGTAAAACTTCTTTGTTTTCCACAGAGAACATCGATGATGCACGTAGGGTATGAAGCAACGTTTGATTTTCAATGCCCGGTTTAGCATCTGATTGCCCTTCGCGAGCTGTCGAATCTTGTTTCAGGGCAGCGACATCCACAAAATCGACTGTTGCATCTTCTTGGCTTTTTTGAGGTAAAACTTCTTTGTTTTCCACAGAGAAGATTGATGATGCGCCTAGCGTGTGAAGCAATGTTTCATTTTCGATGCCCGGTTTAGCATCTGATTGACCTTCGCGAACTGCTGAATCCTGTTTCTGAACACCGACATCGACAAAATCGACCGTTGCGTCTACATTATTGGTTTCCATTTTTACTTCCGTAGTTAGTTTTTGTTGGGCACAGGTTACAGGCTCCGTGTAGCGTTTGATCTCATATTCTTCTACATACAGTTGGGCAACAATACGACGATCCGCGTATAGGATTATGAAGATATTGCAAGAAATTACTTGGGCAGCAGCCCCAACTTTTCTAGAGCAACCATCACAGCAGCAGTCCGAGTTTGTACGCTAAGTTTTCCGTAAAGATGTTCTAGATGTTTTCGGACTGTTCCTTCACGGCAACCAAGAATTTTAGCAATTTGGGCATTACTTTTATCTTTGGCAATCCAGAAGAGAACCTCTGCCTCGCGTTTGGTAAGTCCTAACAATGTCAGACCACAAATAGATAAGCCTTGCAGTTCTTGTTCCTCTAATAACAAGAGATATTGCTCTCCAATGGGATCGGGAATCAGACGGACGCTCAACTGTTTTCCTGCTTGCTGAATGTACAATGGTAAACAGCTAGATGGCATATCGCCGTTGAATGTGAGTCGCGATATCTGTTGATTGAACCAATGTTGTAAGAGTTCTGGCAATGAGTGCGGGGCGCGGGATAAAAAATACTGGTTCAACAGTTGTTCGGCGCGTTGAGTAATGAATTGCACCTGCCCTGCAATCTCGACAACTATCGCCCCTACCCGATCCAAGATTTGCTTCACTAATACCTTAATGAAATTATCTGACTCTTTGTTAGTGCGATCGCTCTCGACTTCGAGACTATAATTTTGGTAGCAATTTTCGTAACTTTTTGCCTCAGCTTTTGCTGCTGGGAATTTATCAATACCTTCAGATGTCAAAATAACGGCGCGCTGACGCTTTGGTGTCTGTGAATTCATGGGAAGTATCTCCATTGGCATACAGGGTGAAAATGGCGAAACCAGATACTCATGCGGTGCAGGTATCTAGCTCATTTCACTCTTGTTGAGGTCTACAACTGTAGAAATGCACTCTGAGATTTTTTGACAGTCCCTGATTTAAGTTGCTTTTCTTAATTAATTACTAACAATAACAGTCACTAGCTGTTAGTTACCAGTCGCATAATCGAGGGACTTGCATAAATTTTATTTTTGTGTTAATCGAAATAGAGGCTATTGTATAGATTAGCGATCGGCTAAAAAGAAGGTGATAGTCAATCAATTTTAGATTTTAGATTTGAGATTGAAGAAAGCGACCCCACGGATTTATCTGGGGGCTTCTACCGTGGTTGTTTTCAGTCAAGACAAAATTTTACTATTAAATCCGCAAAAGATAAATTTATACAGGGGAGACGATCGCGCTTATGGGAAAAACGCGATCGCTTTCAACACCTAGCCCTGTAAAAAAACCTAGCTGTTTATTAATCTTGAAGAGAAACAAGCCTAATCCTGCAACAGCAAGGGCAGCAATATTGCTAGGTGATGGCGCTGCTTCGAGAATGCTGAGTGCGTTGATGCAGGTTGCTTTTCCATACCTGATTTGACTGGTGAATCGGCAAACTTGAAAATAGGTAAAGATACCGTGCGTACAAGTACATACACTCGCCCTAAGAACGTCAGGGTGAATTACATCATCAAATATACTAATGGGTGATGGTAAAGTTGGTTAAACATCAGCGAGCATCCTGGCTTTTCTGAAAATAAATGTAAGTACGGTTTCTTGTCGGGAAATAATGTCTGCTGTAACTTCCATTCCGGCTTGAATATGATACTGACAGCACTGTGGATCGGCAGATTGGCTAATAGCCCGATCGCGCTTGACTAAATAAGTTCTTTGGGGTATAACAGTCACTTCATAGTAAGGCGGACTGTTATTTTCACCAGCAATGGCATCGGGTGCGATCGCACTAACTTTCGCTTCTAGTACGCCGTAGTCGGGATAGGGATAGGCAGAAATCCGCAGGATAGATGTTTGACCGATCGCAATTTTACCAATATCGGGAGCGGCGACGCGAGCTTTGACGACAATCGCAGCATTAGCGGGAGCAATTTGAGCGATTGCCGCACCGAGTTGTGCAGTTTGTCCGGGATTTCGCAGATTTAGTTTGAGAATGGTGCCGTCTACTGGAGAACGAACGACACTTTTTGCAAGTTCGGTATCAATTTGTTTGAGCTCTTGGCGATCGCGATTGATTTGATTTTCGATGTCAGCGCGACTCTGAATCGAAACTAATCGTTCTTTTTTCAACGCTGCCAAAGCTGCTTCACCCTTGGCTTTTTCTTGAGCAATTTGCTGTTGGGCGATCGCCACGGGTGCGGCACTGGGATTCAGGGCAGCTTCAACAACTTTCAATTTAGCAGCCGACACTTCAACAGCTTGTCGCTGCCTGTCAACGGTTTTTCTTTGGCTTTCAACTGCTTTTTTTTGCGCTTCTACGGCGGCTTTTTGCCCTGCCACGGCTTGTTCTTGCTGCTGTGCGGCAAGTTTCGTCTCCTCCACTAAATCCAGCGAAATAGCGCCTGTTTTTTGGATAGACTGATAGCGATCGCGCTTAGAAACGGCTGCTTTTAAATTTGCCTCGGCAGCCTTTAAATTTGCTGTGGCTGTTTGCAAGGAAGCCTGTTCTTTTTGCAATTCCGGCAGCGATTTTTCCCATTCCGACTGAGCTAATTGTACATTAGCTTGGGCCGCTTCAACTTCAGCCAGCGAGGTAATTTGTCGTTCTCCATAGTCCCGCTGGCTGCGGCTTAAATCAGCTTGGGCAGAGGCAACTGCGCCTTCGATGGCCTGGGTTTCCGCTGCTAGGCGATCGTCTAAAGCGCTAATTTGAGCAGCAATTTGACGCAGTTGCAGTTGGTTTTGCTGGATATTTCCTTGCAGTTGGCTTTGTTTAGTTAAAAGTTGGGAAGAGTCGATGAGGGCGATCGTATCTCCTTGTTTGACAGCCTGATTTTCTTTGACTTGAATGCTTTTAACCGTGCCTGCTGTCGCCGCTTCTACAATGCGGATTTCACCAGCAGGACGGACGGTAGCGGGAGCTCTGACGGTAACATTATATTTAGCGACAGCAGCAAGGGCGATCGACCCGCCAAAAGTTGCCAACAAAAATAATCCGCCCGCCGTTATCCAGCGGCTGACGGGTGGCAAGAATTCATCCGGCTTGGCAGTGCGGAGAAAGTCAAAAGAAGAGTCAGTAGTCATTAGTCATCCGTCATTAGTTAGTGGTTCGTGGCTTTCCAATAACGTCATGCCATCCACGCTTGCGGTTTCTCCAAGCGCAAGCATGGGCGGCGTGGAGATTGATGAGTTTATTTTTGATGCTACTTAAGGTACTTGAGGAGGAATAAAGTCGATACCGCCAAATGCCGGGTCTTGATTTATGTTATTCCGCCTCATAGTCACGACAAAAAAGTAGAGCCTAAAAGACTCAAATTGGTGAGTTTGTCCAACAAAGAAAGATGTATTGACTGTCGAGTTGCTAGGGTTAGAATTAGAACCCCACGCTGCACCAACTGCTATGGAACTGCCAGCGCTGCTATTGCGGTAGAAAAGCCGCGTCGTGATTTCAGCCAGATTTCCAGTGCCATCCGTATCCCGGTAGTAGACGCGATACCCTGTCAAATCGTTGTCGTTTGATGAATCGGATACTGTCAACCTGTTGATTGGCAGGGGGCAAAAGAATCTTACTGTTCCCGTACTATTTGTATTGAAAATAAAAGCGCCGTTCACCATCCTGACCCTTGCGTCCGCAGTGTTACTTTCCGGGCGACAAGCACTAGCAGGAATAGTTGTTGCTTGAACATCTTGGTCATTGGCTACAGCGGCACTAGGAAACGTAAAAAGCCCCGCGCTCGCTGTCAGAAATATGAGACGTTTTAATTGCATCATAATCACCTCGTGCAGATATATCCCTGAAAAATTGAAGTTTTATCCTGTCTTGATTGCTAAGCGTTCCTTGAAGGGCGAAAGAATAAACGGAGAAATATTAAACCTATCCACCACATATCCCGATCGCCCTCAAACAGGACTTATGCACCAACTCTATACGTAGGGTGGGCTTCGGCGCACCTTACCCCACAGATAGTGTAAAAAGTGTAAAAATTACTCCATTGCGTAAGTCCTATGAAACTACTCCTTACTACCTGACTTGTATGCAAATAGTCTCGCCTTTATCATCCTCACCACACACAAAATCGACATCACAATGCTGCGTGCGTGTAGCTATAGCGCTCAGCGAAAGATTAGGTAATAAAGTTCCTCCTGAGAATAATTCTTCCTTTTGTTCGTCTAACGCTACTGTGAGTTCTCCCAAGAAAACAGTATCCAAGATGGACTTCGATAAATTATTGACTGGTGTTTTCGTAAACATTGTTGGTCTCCTTGATGTTATTTAACTAAATGAATTGGCGAAGAGTAGAGCCCGGATAGTAGCAGACAGTGCTGCCAATCCCAGGGATTTAAAGTTGTTAGACAGCATTCCCCGGTTTTTATTGGGTTCGGTACTCACATCTATTGGCAGAACATCCGAAAGTTGACTAACGCTGGTAACTTGACCGCCTGCGATTAAATTGGCTTGCGGATCTGAAATATCCTGAAGTTTGCGATGCTCAGCCAAGAACTCTGATTAAGTATTTCCAAGCCTCCTGTTACAATTACTATTGTTTTGCCTTGTTGGCTTGATTAAGAAAAGAAGGGAGAGCGATCGCAGATAAAGTTGGTAACTCAGCCTCCAACTCTAAGGGGAGTTATCCGCCAGAAATAGATTCCTGACTCTGTTCGTTTAAATCCATCACTAGCGGATGTATTTTTTTAACATCCAACACTGAGTTCGATGAATTTTTAGTTTGGTGTTTGCGAAACATTTTTCTCCCTTCCGTGGGAACATTTGGATTTTTTGAATCCGTAAACTTATTCGACGTTCGTCACTCTAGTAACTTTCACAGACAGTTTGTTGCCCCTCTAGATCCTCCCAGCAGTGCATTCGCCTTGCTAGTGACAACCAAACGCGTGGCTCGCTCGTATTTTGCCCGCCAAAATATTGGCTTGCTACGTCATCACTGAGTTATTTCCACAGACCTTGAGTTGGCTCGTTTTTTGTGGTTTGCGATTTCTTAGGTTGCATCGTATTCATCGGATGTAAGGATTCAGGTCACTGAACTCCTTGCTGGGCAAAGACTTTAGATATGGAGCTTGATACTAAATCAATCTCTATTCTCAATAAACCACGGAAAACTGTCACTTCTCCTCGTTTATTGACAATTAACCACGAAAGACAAAAACCCTTATTTTGCCCTAAAACCCTTGCCAGACAAGCGTTGGAGCCGCAAGTTTTTATACCTGAATCCTTACCATCGGATTTCCTCCTGTACGTTAGTTCAAGGCAAGAATTTTTCTTGCTCCCCAAGGAGAGAAGGATTGCCTCGCTGTCTACCTTTCATGATGGCGAACGGCACATTACCTGTATTGCACGATATTGCTGTTTTTGCACATTCTTGCTATGACTTGAGTAAATTCTTGGGAGTCACTCCAGTCAAGCGTTTGAAGTGACGGTTGAGGTGACTTTGATGAGAAAAACCGCAAGCCATCGCAATTTCAGACAAACTCATCTTTCCTTGCAACAGCAATTGTTTTGCCCGTTCTACCCGCTGTTGAATCACGTATTGGTGCGGACTGATACCAACAGATTGTTTGAAAGCGCGGGAAAAGTGGTAGGGACTGAGTTGAGCGATCGCCGCCAGTTCAGCTACACTGAATTGCCGTTCTAAATAATCGTTGATATAGTCTTGAACCCACCTCAATTTGTGCGGACACATTGCCCATTTGCCGTTGATTTTACGCTCCCCTTGCGTCGAATAATGCCGCAATAAATGTACGGCAAGTGCGTTCGCCATTGTCTCTGCATAAAGCCGGCTGCCCCCGCCATCTGATTGCGCTTCTGCCTTGAGTGCCAGTCCTATTTGCTGGATTAACGGATCTTGAAATGCCATCGGCCACAATAACTCAACTTGCTCGGTATTGAATAACTCCAGTGCGCTGCGAACTATGAATTCGCGATCGAGATTAAGAGAGAGTAAATTCATTTCATCGTGCCAGCGAAGTTCGTGAGGTAAATTGAACGGACAAAGACCGAGTGCACCTGGAAACACTTGCTTGGTTTCCCACTTGCCGTCAATTTTTCGTTCCATCTGGAAACTCTGTCCGAGGTTGATGCCGATCTGGTAGGAGCCGATCGCATATTCGGGAGTTTCAAACGGAGGCTGGCGGTGGTATTCTAAACTGATGCCAGTCCAAATTGCGCGATCGCTCTTCGTGATCGGCAACTGAGGAAATATCTGGGGAAAGTGGTTTTCTTGATTTGAATCGACAAAAAGAACTTTACTTTCAGACATGATTTTTTGTACCCCGCTACAAAACTATCTTTCTGTTTAATAGTTAGGAATTACGTAAAAACAGCTTTCCTACACTATTGGTATCGATAAGGT
The DNA here is from genome assembly GCF_036704705.1 of Microcoleus sp. K1-B1. NCBI lineage: Bacteria > Bacillati > Cyanobacteriota > Cyanophyceae > Oscillatoriales > Microcoleaceae > Microcoleus > Microcoleus sp. K1-B1. Next base: position 23,159 of record NZ_JAUBSH010000011.1, read on the forward strand.
GCGGTGTGTTTCGCCCTACAGAGAGAGTTTATGCGTAAGTCCTAATAGTGAAACTTTACGGTTTATTTAATTTTACGTTTGATAGGGCGATAGGCGACTAAAATCTCTGAATATACATAGAACTGAAACGCTAGTCAAGAGCCGGCAGGGTGCCTCACCCTACTCCCCAAAATAGTTTTTGGAGATGTCTAATCATCAAGCGTTCTAGGCGCAAAAGACCCAGAGAAACGAAAAATCAACAGAGGAAATAAGCCTGTAAGCTTCTAACTTGTTATGAAATATCCGATCGTTCTCCAACACAGCGAAGAAGACTGCGGCGCCGCCTGTCTCGCCACCGTTGCCAAATCCTGCGGGCGCACATTGGCCATGAACCGCGTCCGCGAAGCCGTCGGTACCGGACAATTGGGTACAACGCTGCTGGGATTGCGCCGCGGGGCAGAAGCTTTGGGATTTAACGCCCGTTCCGTCAAAGCCACGCCCCAGTTAATCGATCGCCTCAACGAAGCCCCGCTGCCCGCGATCATTCACTGGAAAGGCGTTCACTGGGTTGTCCTCTACGGCCGCCGGGGCAAAAAGTATGTAGTTGCCGATCCCGGTGCAGGCCTGCGCTACCTCACCCGCGACGCACTCACAGAGTCTTGGAACAATGGGGTGATGCTGCTGCTGGTGCCGGACGAGAACCGTTTTTACGCACTGCCAAATGACCGCATAGGGGGATTTGGGCGCTTTTTGCAGCGCGTCTGGCACTACCGCGGCTTAGTTGCCGAAGTTTTGCCGCTGAACATGGCGATCGGCCTGCTTTCTCTAGCATTCCCGCTGCTGATTCAGGTACTCACCGACGACGTATTGGTGCGGAGAGACACGGAACTGCTAATTACGATCGCGATCGCCACCGCCGCCACAATCCTCTTCAGCAGCCTGCTAAGCCTAGTTCAGGCCAATCTAGTGGCTCACTTAGCTCAACGTTTGGAACTAGGACTCGCACTCGAATTCGGTCGCCAAATCCTGCGACTTCCCCTCAGCTACTACGAATCGCACCGCAGCGGCGAAATCGTCAGCCGCCTGCGGGACATCCGGGAAATCAATCTCCTAGTTTCCCAGGTAGTAACCAGCCTGCCTAGCCAATTCTTTATCGCCCTAGTATCCCTGGGATTTATGTTGGTCTATAGCTGGAAACTGACTGTCGCTGCCGTCGCCGTCTCGTTTTTCACAACTCTGTCAGCCCTAATCTTCCTGCCCGCGCTGCAACAGAAAACCCGCGATGTTTTGGTCACAGATGCGGAAAACCAAGGCCTGTTAGTTGAGAATTTCAAAGGCGCCTTGACTTTAAAAACCAACAATGCGGCGCCTCAAGCTTGGGAAGAAGTGCAAAGTCGCTTCGGTCATCTGGCAAATGCCACCTTCCGCTTGTTACAAATCAGCATCCTCAACAGCGTCTTCTCTACCCTGGCCTCCGGCGTCGGTTCCCTTGCCGTCCTCTGTTTTGGCAGCATTCTGGTAATTCGCCAAGAACTCACCGTCGGTCAACTGCTGGCATTCAACGGCATGAACCGCAACTTTACCGCCCTAATTAGCACCGCCATCAACTTGACGGACGAGTTCGCCCGCGCTCAAACTGCTACCCAGCGTCTCGGCGACATCATCGACACCGCGCCAGAAATGGGGGACAACGCCCCGCGCGATCGTGCCGACATTCCCGCTGATGCCGATATTACTTGCAAAAACCTCAACTTCCACCACATCGGTCGCGTGGATTTGCTGAAAGACTTTTCCCTAACGATTCCCGGCGGCAAGGTGACAGCTTTGATTGGCAAATCCGGCTGCGGCAAAAGTACGCTGGCAAAACTGCTTGCCGGTTTGTATGCGCTGCAATCCGGCAATATCCGCTTCGGACAGTACAATCAATCCGATTTGTCCCTAGAATGCCTGCGCGAACAAGTCGTGCTCGTGCCGCAGGAAGCTCACTTTTGGAGCCGATCGATTGTCGAGAATTTTCGCTTTTGTTACCCTAGCGCGACTTTAGAACAAATAGTAAAAGCTTGCCAAATTGCCGGTGCCGACGATTTTGTCAGCGGACTTCCCGACACGTATCAGACTGTTTTGGGCGAGTTTGGCGCGAATCTTTCTGGGGGACAAAGGCAAAGATTGGCGATCGCCCGCGCCCTTGTCACCGACCCGCCTGTCTTGATTTTAGATGAATCTACTGGATCCCTCGATCCGGCAACAGAAACTGAAGTGCTCGATCGACTGCTGGCTTATCGTCAGGGCAAAACCACAATTTTAATCAGCCACCGTCCCCGCGTCATTCAGCGCGCCGATTTGATTGTACTGCTCGATCGGGGTGAACTAAAACTAACAGGAACTCCTCAAGATTTGAGCAAAATTCCGGGGGAACATTTAGATTTTTTATATCCTTAGAAAGCACTACTCGCTGTTCGAGGGTTGAGCAATCGAGAAATCGAGAACTTGTGTCATTGAACCGCACCATTATCTTCCATCTTCTGCTCGGATCGTAACACGCAAAATGCTCCCAACTAACCAAAGTTATCCCCTTTCAGGCATAATGTTTGACAACCCGCATTTCCGATAACGAATGCCCAGCATCCTCAGAAAAAATGGCTTCAGAGTCGTAATTTATTTTGACGACCATCTCCCAGCTCACGTTCATGTCATAAATGCCGACAGTGAAGTTAAAATCGATCTAGGCAGTTCAGCAAATCCCCCGCAAATTATTCAATTAAACGGTAAGCGAGGCGATGCTGTCAAAGCACTAGAACTGGTGACTGCTCATCAAAACGAGCTATTAGAAGCATGGAGACAAATTCATGGAGAACCTTGAATTCACAGAAGCAGCACTTAAAGAACAACTCGATCGCGCCGAAGCTGCCGCCATCCTTGCCAATGCTACCGAACCCCGCGCCCGTTGGGCCTACTACGATCGCACCTCCGGCAATATCGTCATTCACCTCAAAGATGGTTCCACCTTCATGTTCCCCCATCACCTGGGACAAGGGCTAGCCAACGCCTCCGCAGATGACCTCGCCGCCGTCGAAGTTACACCGTCCGGTATCGGCTTACATTGGGAAACCCTCGATGTCGATTTAACAGTCCCATCCCTCCTCCGAGGCATTTACGGCACTAAAACCTGGATGGAACAACTCCACCAGCAACAAATTGTTGCCTAGCCCGGTTTCCCTCAAAGCAGCTTAACCGAGGACAAAATGGTAGAAGCCCTTCACCGCGAAGCAATGGAACTGGTCGATCGAGCCCTTCTCGCCCGTCAGTGCGGCGATATCGATCAAGTGATTGCATTTACCAAAGCCGCCTTGGCAAAAGAACGCGCCGCAGCGGATTTAGTCGCCAACGAATGGGATTTTGAACCGACTCGTTCCGTACTGCATCGAAGCGCCGCCGTACTTGCGATCGAGTGCGCCCAACTCCGGGAAGCAGAAAGGTTAATCGGACGCGCCCTGGCGGGCAATCCTCCCGCCGACATTGCTGATGAATTGCGCGACTTGCTGATAGAAGGAATTTACTCTCAGCACCAAGCGATCAGAGCTTAATCTATCTTAAGTAATGAAAAAATTAGAAACAATAACTTAGAGGTTTGTAATCCTAAGTTTCAAAAATAATTTATTGTTTCTTAAGGTCGATCGCCTACAACAAAAGCTATTTTAACCAGATCGGATAGCTAGCGAAGGCCGGGTCACTGTTTGTGAAGGCATTTACAGTTTGCGTCGTGCTTTGGTCACTGCTGGGTATGAAAGTAATGTTTACTTTATAAAGTTTCTGTCAGTATCGAGCGATGTTTCGTACAATAACAATACACTTGTAGCATCTAACAAAAAAGAGCGATCGCACTATGGGAATGACCCTGACCGAAAAAATCTTAGCCAAAGCATCAGGCCGTACTAAAGTTGAGCCCGGAGAAAATATTTGGGTAGAAACAGACGTGTTGATGACCCACGATGTCTGCGGGCCCGGCACCATCGGCGTTTTCAAACGCGAATTCGGTGAGAATGCTAAAGTCTGGAACCCAGACAAAATCGTCCTCATTCCCGACCACTACATTTTCACCAACGACGAACGCGCTAACCGCAACGTCGATATTCTCCGCGATTTTGCCAAAGAACAAGGGATAAAATACTTTTACGACATCACGGATCGATCAGACTTCAAAGCAAATCCCGACTACAAAGGAGTTTGCCACATCGCCTTAGCACAAGAAGGTCACACCCGACCGGGCGAAGTGCTCTTCGGCACCGATTCCCACACCTGCAATGCCGGCGCTTTCGGACAATTTGCCACCGGTATCGGCAATACAGACGCGGCTTTTATCATGGGAACCGGCAAACTGTTAATCAAAGTTCCCGCAACCATGCGCTTTGTTTTCAACGGTGAACTGCCGGATTATTTGTTAGCAAAAGACCTAATTTTGCAGATTATTGGTGATATTAGCGTGGCTGGTGCTAACTACCGGACAATGGAATTTGCCGGCGATACAGTTGAGCGTTTGACGATGGAAGAACGGATGACGCTGTGCAATATGGTGATTGAAGCTGGCGGTAAAAACGGCACAGTTGCGCCCGACAAAACTACGTTTGATTACGTTACTTCGCGGACTGACAAACCCTTCGATTCATTTTACAGCGATGGGGATGCTAAATTTTATAGCGATCGCACCTACGATGTCACCCAATTAGAACCAGTCGTCGCCAAACCGCACTCTCCCGACAACCGCGACTTAGCCCGCAACTGCCGCGATGTCAAGATCGATCGAGTTTACATCGGTTCCTGCACCGGCGGCAAAACATCCGACTTCCTGAATGCGGCCCGCATTCTGAAAGGAAATCAAGTCAAAGTTCCGACTTATTTAGTACCAGCAACTCAGAAAGTTTACGAAGATTTGTTTGTCACAAAATACGAGGGTCAAACACTTTCGGAAATCTTCTTAGCAGCAGGCTGCATCGAACCCGCCGCGCCTTCTTGCGCCGCTTGTTTGGGCGGCCCGAAAGATACTTTCGGGCGGATGAATGAACCCGAAATTTGCGTGTCTACAACTAACCGCAATTTCCCCGGCCGCATGGGAAATAAAGAAGCGCAAGTTTATCTAGCGTCGCCTTACACGGCCGCGGCTTCTGCCCTGACTGGGCACGTCACAGATCCACGCGAGTTCCTGTGTTAGATAGTTGCTTTTTACCAGTTGTAGGGTGCGTCAGACTTTCCCTCTAGAATTTATCGAGGGTTTGGGATATGACGCACCTTATATTATGTTTGATCGATTAGTATCGATCGGGGCGGGCGCGGGTTTATTGTATTGTCGATTCTAGGCGATTATTGTCGCCCAAGCCGCCCCTACAAGACATGGAATTAGATCGTAACCGATCGATTCATCTTAAATTAAATGAACAAGCTAGGTGAGATTTGAAAATAATCGCCGAGAGCCTTAGCTTGTGCTTTGCTAATGGATCGCTTGCCGTTCACAACTTCAGATACTACCCCGCTAGATCCAATGATACCTACCAAGTCTGCTTGGCGGGTGCCGCTGGATTCCATGATATGTTGCAAAATCTCATGAGGTTCGGATTTGTCTATCGGATAGTTTTCTGTCTCGTAAACTTCTATCAAAGTGACTAACAACTTGTATAAAACTTTCTCCTCTGGAGTGAGGTTTTTAGCAAATGTTAGCCTTTCTGCAACTGCCAGGAGGCGATCGTATTCTTCTTCAGTTTCGATCGCCTTGGGAGCAATTTCTGCGAGCAAGTTGCTGTAAGTCGTTCTGTCAAAAGTAAGGGTCATTTCTCCATTTTTCTTTGTCGTATTCAGAGTGGGTTAGGAAATATTTGTAGAAAACAGTTTGGTTGTCATAGTTAATCCCAACAATCAGGCGATAGTCGTTGCCTTTGATATTAAAGACGGTAAAGTTTCCTACTGCTTCGGCATCCCGATAAATTTTGCGAACATCCTCCAAATTCTGCCATTCCGCTTTGTTGACAGTTTCTTTCCAAATCTCAATTTGGTTTTTGACATCCGGGTACTTAGCAGCATCATTGCGGAGGTGGCGGAGCGAAATTAGGTGCATTTGTTTTTAGTTTTTTGGTCGTTTTGTACTGCATCTCTTTCCCCTCGCTAACGTGGCTTATTTCATCACTTTATGCAGGACTTACTCACAGATTTTATCTAGAGAGCGATCGCTGTCCACCAGAACTCTACAGGTGATGTAAAAGTTCGGTTATGTAGCGTCATACCAAATCCGGGTTGGTTAGGCATCCCCTTTATTGTCATTGCGAGCGAAGCAAAGCAATCGCAGAGAGGGAAGCGATTGGTTCGCTTCGCTCGCAATGACGGAATATTTATAACAGGGGTGGTAAACTCGGATTTGGTATAAGTTCTGTTTGTATACTTACACTCTCATTTTGAGAGGAAAATGTCAAGGGTCGATCGGGTAAACATTTTTTAAGCCGTGTGGGTGAGTTGTGTTTGTGCAGTACGCACTGTTCACCCTACTTGAATTGACAGGAGATTTACTTTGAAAACACTATTTTTGGCTTGGCAAAGCCCGGACAGCGGTTCTTGGTTTCCGATTGGTCGATTGACATTTAACGGTAAAGAATACCAGTTCAATTATACAAATGGTGTTCTAGAAGCGAAACTTAAGTGCGGGTTTCTGCCTTTGCCATCTTTCCCGAATTTCAATAATGTTTACACTTCACAGAAACTGTTTTCGTTGTTTTCTAATCGAGTGATGGCCCGATCGCGCCCTGACTACCCTGAATTTGTACAATGGTTGAATATCCCTGAACACGAACATGACCCAATTGCTTTATTGGCGCGCAGCGGAGGCAAACGGGCAACTGATAAATTTGAGGTGTTCCCTTGTCCCGAACCAGATGAAAATGGACGTTACTTTATCCATTTTTTTGCAGATGGACTGCGATACCTTTCAAAGTCGGCAATTGAACGGATTAATCGGCTTCAAGTGGGCGAACTTTTGTATTTAGCCCACGAATTTCAAAATTCGCGCGCTTCCCGTTTGCTTCTGTGTACTAAAGATCACTGGATTGTCGGCTATTGTCAGCGCTATCTTGTGGATGATATTTTTGAAATTATTTCGCAGCATCCAGAATTGGTTTGCGTAGAAGTTGATCGCGTCAATCAACCCCCAACGCCGCTACAGTTCCGCTTGCTGTGCAAGATGACTGCCGATTGCCAGCAAGGCTTTCGCCCCTTCAAAAGCCCGATGTACCAGCCGATTAGCAGTGATATTTTAGCTGCGAGTGCGATCGGATAATCAGTAACAATAAGTAAAATTACGATCGCAGAATTAGGAAAAAAGTCAAGTTAATTATTGTGAATCGAATACAGATCGAATACAGAAAATTGCACAATTTAGACGAATAATTAGCTAGCTGTTGACATTTTTTACATAATAGAGTATGTTTGAGCTAATTTATCGATTCTAAATTCCGCATTCTTAGTTAAGCTCATACAATTTATGAAAATCATTAGAGCTATACGCTGGTAAGGATTTTCATTAGTATTGTTGCGCTAAATGAAACTAATTCGAGTTCTATTTTTTATATTTAGAATTCGTATGGGTGTGAAATTTACCGATTAGAAACTTCAGATAATTGTGAGTATGAACAAAAAAATAAAGATTGGGGTTGCTGAAGCTTTTGGTACTTTTGTGTTGGTATTAGGTGGATGTGGCAGTGCGGTTTTAGCTGGAGACAAAATCGGCTTTTTGGGAGTTTCGATCGCCTTTGGTCTATCCCTCTTAATCATGGCTTATACGATCGGGCCTATCTCTGGATGCCACATTAATCCGGCGGTAAGCATCGGTTTAGTAGTTGCCAAACTGATCGATGCTGTTTTGCTTCCTTATTATATAGGAGGTCAGATTGTAGGGGGAATTTTAGGCGGTCTTGTTTTGTATATGATAGCATCAGGAAAACCGGGTTTTGATGCGGCTGCTTCTGGATTTGCGTCTAACGGTTTTGGAGAACATTCTCCCACTGGTTACGGACTTTTGGCAGCAGCTTTGACGGAAATTGTACTAACTGCTTTTCTGTTATTTACAATCATGGGTACTACCCATCCCAATTATCCCGTCGGTTTGGGCGGAATTCCCATCGGCTTGATGCTGGTGTTGATTCACTTAGTCGGAATTCCCGTAACCAATACTTCGGTTAACCCAGCTAGAAGTATCGGTGTGGCAATTTTTCAAGGCGGATGGGCCATCCAACAGTTGTGGGCGTTTATTGTCTTCCCAGTGATTGGTGGAATTATTGGCGTTTTGGCTTATAATCTCATTAAACCCACTCTGGAAGAAGTTTGATCAAGAATCAAAAATGAACCGGGTTTATTGAATTTTTTAGGGTGGTAGAATTCACCCGGCAACTTAAGAAACCCGGTTTGTCGATCGCACAACTTGATAAAATTGCAAGTATTCGGTAAATAGGTGCCATGATTACGATCGTGATGGGAGTCTCAGGTTCTGGCAAAACTACTGTTGGCAAGTTGCTGGCGCAATCTCTCAACTGGGATTTCAGGGATGCTGACGATTTTCACCCATCAGCTAATATCGATAAAATGAGTCGGGGCATTCCTTTAGAAGATGCGGATCGCCTTCCTTGGCTATTACAATTGCAAGGTACAATAGACAGGTGGCTGTTAGAAAATAAAAATGTGGTTTTGGCTTGTTCAGCTTTAAAAACATCTTACCGCGAAATGCTCTACCGAGACCCAAAGCGAATGAAGATAGTTTATCTAAAATGTTCTTTTCAGCTATTAGACACAAGGTTAAAAAATCGCGAAAATCACTACATGAAAGCAGACTTGCTGTTAAGTCAGTTAGACAGTCTCGAAGAACCAGAAGATGCAATTATCATAGATGCTTCGCAGCCGTTAGAGTTAATCTTGCGCCAAATTAGAATTCATCTGATGTGCGGTTAATTGCCCACAATACAACCTCTGATACCAAATCTGGCTTCAATACCCCTTGATTTCTTAGTTTCTCTCAGCTAGAAGGAGAGTTTGTATAGCAATCCTCGCATCATTTGTGAATTTCTTACTCCCCATCGAGCGGATTCGGGGAGGGTTGCGCTGGGGTAAAAAATTTACGACTCCTGCAAGGATTGCTATATAGTATGGATTTCAAAAAGCCGGATTGAGGTTTTTTAAGGCGGATTTAGTATAAGAGTTATTTTTTTCTGATAAACCGAGTTTCTGAACCAAATTTAGCCCCCTCTCCGTATCCAGGCTGATAGGTTTGCGGCGCTAATTTTTGTACAAATATAAGAAAGCTTCTACTTCAGCCGCAGTAGGTTGAGATCTAATTGCCCCGGGTTTCATCGCTGTCATCGCACCTACCGCACTGGCATAAGTTACAATTGTTTGGGCCATTTTGGGATCGGCTAAATTCTTAATTCCATGCTTGCACAACTGCCGCACAAAACCAGCCAGAAATGCGTCGCCTGCACCTGTTGTATCCTCAACATCTACTTTAAATGCGGGTATTTTTCCTTCATTTTCCGAGATACAATAAGCGCAACCTTTCTCGCCCGCAGTCACCAAAACGCCTTCTACAGAATCGAGGCGGTAGGTAATAGCTCCAGCGTCGGTAGTTGCAAACAACCATTCAGCTTCTTCCTCAGATAACTTGACAAAATCAACTTTTTTTAAAAGTTTTCTAATGCGCGCTTTTGCTTCGTCTGGATTTTGCCAAAACACGGGACGCCAATTGATGTCAAGTATAATTTTAACGTCATAGTGTTCTGCTAGTTCGATCGCTCGGGCGATCGCCTCTCGACTTTCAGGATAAGCTAATTCTAAAGTGCCTAGCACTAAATATTCGGCATTTTCAAACAGCACTTCGGGTAGTTGTGCAGCGAGGAGGCGGGTGTCTGCAAAATCCGCAGTATCAAATTTGCCAAAACCGGCAAAATTTCGATCGCCCGCTTCATTCCGCAAGACATAAACTTGCCGCGTCGGCGCACTTGGATGTCGCTGCACTCCAGCAATATCAACCCCTACTTCTTGCAATACCTGCACTAGGGAATTCCCCAATTCATCCCCACCTACAGCCCCGATAAATCCCGCCGCCGTCCCCAATTTAACCAAAGCACAGGCAACATTAGCAGGAGCACCGCCGGGATATGCCGTCCAAGATTCTACCTCTTCGAGAGATACTCCTGGTTTGTCTGCTAAACAATCAAATAAAACTTCACCCAGACACAGAACGCGAGGATAAGTCATAGAAATTTGAGATTTTAGATTTGAGATTTTAGACCAGCAGTAGACAGGTTAATAATGATTTTTAACCCATCCCAGAAAAATTGCAAGCTATTTTTTTATGGCTGCTCCTATAATATCAGACTTACTGATATTGGCAGTTACTCCCTAAAGCCTGAAATATAGTGTGGGCTTATCATTTAGTTGTTTTACGCGCAAACATCTGCAGGTGGGGCCCGGATGTCAGATGGGCGTAGGTAAAGACAGCATCCGCCACCCGACGCACAAGGAGTGCAAGTGGCTGCGCGTCTTGCCGTCTGCGCCCTGGGTTTGCACTCCTGGCCATTCTACAAGCGAGTTGCTGCTTCGGGCCCGAAAGAGTAGCACAGCAAATTTAATTTTCTCTTCATACTCGATCCCTCATCCTTTAGAATTGTAGATAGGTAAATATGCAGACATAGGAAAAATTTATGAGTGGGATTGTCTCTGGGACCCCTGTCACCCTTTCGGACAGAGAATTGCAAGTGGTAGAGTTAGTAGCAGCGGGATTGACTAATGAGAAAATCGCCGAAAAGTTAGAGATTAGCAAGCGTACAGTTGACAACCACATTAGCAATATCTTGAACAAGACGCGCGCTGACAATCGAGTTACGCTTGTACGCTGGGCGTTGCAGTGGGGAAAGGTATGTTTGGACAATATTAACTGCTGTCCTCTACCGCGGCCGATCGATAAAGAAGTATCTTAAGTAGGGATTTTGGTTGGGGACAAGCAAAGAAATGATGCAAACGGCACAAGAAAAACAACTCCGCTATCAAATTCAATGCCCTGGATTGCCACTGGCGGTGTATCGCGAAGTGGCAATCCATTTGCGTCAAGTTGAAGGGGTGCAAACCGGTTTAATTCCGCAGCAGTCGCAGCGGTTTGATTACTACGACAGCCAAGTTGGGGGTTTGTGGATACTGTATCCTGAAGGGTTCGATTTGGCAGGTCGCCAGCGGGTCGATCGCATTTTGGCTTATTATGGCGATCGTTACGGAGCCTGGGAATTATTAAGTCATTAGTTATTGGGAATTGTTAGCTGTTGACTGTTGACTGTTAACTGTTGACTAATAACTAATAACTAATAACTAATGACTAATTACTAATGACAACTGCCAACTGACAACTGACTAACAAAATGAGTGCAATTAAAACTTTACCGGGAACGCGGGATATTTTGCCCGCTGAAATTCAATATTGGCAAAATATAGAAGAAGTCGCTAGAACAATTTTGAAAAAAGCGGCTTATCGAGAAATTCGGACGCCAATTTTTGAACAGACATCTTTATTTGAACGCGGCATCGGCGAAGCTACCGATGTTGTAGGCAAAGAAATGTACACTTTTAAGGATAAAGGCGATCGATCGACTACTTTGCGTCCAGAAGGCACCGCCGGAGTAGTCCGAGCTTTTATTCAAAACAGTTTGTACGCGGCTGGTGACGTGCAGCGTCTGTGGTATGCGGGGCCGATGTTTCGCTACGAACGCGCGCAAGAAGGAAGACAGCGGCAGTTTAATCAAATTGGCGTGGAAGTCTTGGGGAGTGCGAATCCTCGTGCGGATGTCGAGGTAATTGCGATCGCCTGCGATATCCTGCAAACTCTCGGTTTAAAAAATTTGCGCCTCGATATTAATTCTGTCGGAAATAAGGAAGACCGACAAAATTATCGGCAAGCATTAATAGATTATTTTACACCGTACAAATCAGAATTAGACGCCGATTCTCAAGATCGCTTGACTCGAAACCCGCTGCGGATATTGGACAGCAAAAATCAGCGTACTCAAGAAATTGTAGCTGGTGCGCCTAGCATTTTAGAATATTTGGGAGAGGAATCGCGATCGCACTTCGAGCAAGTGCAGCTTATGCTCACAAACTTAGGAATCACCTATCAGTTAAATCCCCGATTAGTGCGCGGTTTAGATTACTATACCTATACCGCTTTTGAAATTATATCCGATGATTTGGGAGCGCAAGCAACAGTTTGCGGGGGCGGCAGATACGACGGTTTAGTCAAGGAATTGGGCGGCCCAGATACGGCGGCAGTCGGTTGGGCAATGGGTATCGAAAGGTTGATTATCCTGCTGCAAAAGTTGCAACCTTTGCCCGTGCCAAAGTTAGATTTTTATTTGGTATCCAGGGGCGAAAAAGCAGAACAGCAATCGGTATTGTTAGCTCAAAAATTGCGAAGTGCGGGGTTTAGTGTAGAGATAGATTTGAGTGGCAGTGCTTTCGGGAAACAGTTTAAAAGAGCCGACAGAAGCGGTGCAGTTGCGTGTTTAGTTTTGGGAGATGCGGAAGCTGAAAACGAGACGGTACAATTGAAGTGGTTGGCGAGTGGTGAACAAAGTGCGATCGGGCAATCGGAACTACTAGCAATGACCAGCGAACTACAGCAGAAAATCATAGCTGCATATTAAGTCCGGCAGGGAATGAATTCCCTGCCTCAAAGCTAAAGTCCTCTGAAGAGGACTAATTATTTTAACAGTCTTCTTCTCAGTCCTCTGAAGAGGACTTTAGCTATTAGCCAGGGGTTGAAACCCCTGGCGGAATGTCGGCTTAAGTCGTTACTAATTGGCTCTGCCCGGTAACGCAGATCCAAAGCCTCTGCGTCGTCATTAAGCCATTAACATTAATCCCAAAAACCAAAAGATATAATTTAAACATTAAAACATTTAACCTCTGATAAACTATGTCTGTAGCAACTAAAAACCCAGCAACAAAACTGACAATCACCTGGCCGCTACTACCAGAAGATTTTCAACTACCAGACGACCCCGTGGAAGACGAAAGCCAACCATTATTAGCCGCCGCTTTGCGCCAGCCGCTAACAGGATTTCCTGAATTAATGCAGGATGCCTTAATTGTTTCCAACTTTGCCTTGTGTGCCGGAATTAGTTTCCCAGGTTCAACCAGCGACGAACAGCGTATTATCTGCAAAGCACCAGATTGGATGTACGTGAAACCCGTCAATCCCAAAAATGTCTCTCAAATACGCCGCAGTTACACGCCACACACAGAAGGAACCATCCCTCAACTCGTGATGGAATTTCTTTCAGAAACCTATGGAGAAGAATACTCCGTTGAATTTACCTCGCGGGTGGGAAAGTGGTATTTTTACGAGCAAGTAATCAAAGTTCCCCGATACGTCATATTCCGAGCCAAAACAGCTCATTTAGAAGTTTACGCTTTAGAATCAGAGCACTACAACTTGCAAAAACCTGATGAAAACGGACGTTATTGGATACCGGGATTAGACTTGTTTTTAGGTATTTGGGAAGGAACCCACGAAGGAAGGACAGGCTGTTGGTTGAGGTGGTGGAATCCTGAAGGCAAGTTGTTGCTTTGGTCTGAGGAACGAGCTGATCGCGAACGCCTCCGCGCTGAAAGATTGGCAGAAAAATTGCGTCAAGCGGGGATCGAGTTAGATGATGAAGAGTGAAATATCAATTGATGAGTCGAGTTCGATCGGGTTTTGGTATGATGACACTCTTGTGGTGGGGGCATCCAGCCCGCCCTTGGGTAACTTTACACTCCTATGTTAATCGAACGTCTCCAGCCGATCGCCTGGACAAAAAAACCGCGACTCATATCCTTATTTTCTGGTTGCGGCGGCATGGATCTGCCATTCCACCAAGCCGGATTTGAGGTAGTTTGGGCGATCGACTCCAATAAATACGCCTGCAAAACTTTCAGCAGAAACATCGCCGATGTCATCATCAACGACAGCATAGAAAATATAGACATTGCACAAGTTCCCGAAGCAGAAATATGTATAGGAGGGTTCCCCTGTCAAGATTTCTCCCTAATTTGGAAACGCCCCGGACTTGAAGGAACCAGAGGCAATTTATATACATACTTTCTCGATTTTGTCAATAAAAAAAAGCCCAAAGCTTTTGTAGCAGAAAACGTCAAAGGCTTATTAAGTGCCAATAATTATCAAGCAATAAAACAAATAATTTATGACTTTGAAAGTATCGCTCCCGGCTACTTAGTTAAACCTAAACTCTACAACTTTGCGGATTACGGAGTTCCGCAATTTCGGCAAAGAGTGTTATTAGTTGGCATTCGGATGGATACAGGATTTAACTTTGTGCATCCTCAGCCAGAATACGGTCAAAATCGCAAAAATCCTTATCGAACTGCGGGCGAAGCACTCAAAAATGTGGAAGCAGTTCTTGACAATAACCAACATCATAAAATTCAAGCCCGCACCGTTGAAATTTTAAATCGCATTAAACCGGGAGGCAATTTCTCTGATATTCCCAAGGATAGTCCATACTATGTCAAAGGCATGATCAGTCACGTTTATCGGCGAATTCATCCAGATAAACCATCATCGACAATCATTGCTGGTGGAGGTGGCGGGACTTGGGGTTATCATTATTTAGAACCGCGTTCTTTGACAAATCGTGAAAGGGCAAGATTGCAAACATTTCCCGATGATTTTGTTTTTGAAGGTTCTACGACTGAAGTGCGGCGGCAGATTGGCAATGCAGTGCCACCGCAGGGAATCGCTGCCATTGTGGAGTCTTTGATTCCGCTATTTAAGGGGGATTATCCCCAAGAGGATTTATATGAAATGAGTAAAAAGTTGCAGGGTATGTCAATTCAACAACGATTGAGATGGGCTGAATTAGAACCAAGTGAAAATATTTTATAATCAGCAAGTAGTTTATAGTACAATATTTCTAAATAGTGAGCTAATTATGTAGCTGATAGAGTTAATATTCAAAATGCTGAAAGAACTTCATCTAAAACAAGTAGGAACCGCCCCCCAGTTCGATGTAGAATTTGCCGATCGCATTAATTTATTTACTGGCGACAATGGTTTGGGGAAAACTTTTTTGCTTGATGTTGCTTGGTGGGTACTAACTGGAAAATGGGCGGATAGTCCAGCTTGGCCACAGCAGGGACAGGGCAATTCCCCGGAAATCACTTCTCGTTTAAGCAATCAAAAAAAATCCGATAAATATCGAAGTCTGTTTAGTTTTTCCGAACAAAAGTGGTTAGACAGTGGCAAGTATTCTAGTTTCAAAGGGTTAATTATTTACGTCCGTGTTGATGGATTTTCAGTCTTAGATCCTGCCCGTAATCGCTTAGCAGCTTATCACTTCAATTATGATAGTCTTTGGAATGGATTGATTAATTCCGAAGGAAAATTTATCTGTAATGGTCTAATTCATGATTGGGTGAACTGGCAACGTCAACCAGACCGATCTCAATTCCAACTATTATCTCGCGTCATTAAACAACTTTCTCCCGATGCTGATGAATGGATGGAACCGGGAGAACCAATCAGGGTTTCTGTTGAGGATGTGCGTGAGATTCCTACCTTAAATTTTCCCTATGGCAATGTTCCGATTATATACGCATCAGCGGGCATTAAGCGAATTTTAGGATTAGCTTATTTGTTAGTATGGACTTGGTATGAACACACAATGGCTTCTAAGTTGCGGCAACAAGAACCTCTGGATAAGATAATTCTTTTAATCGATGAAGTTGAAGCTCATTTACATCCACAGTGGCAACGATCAATCTTGCCAGCCATCTTAGAAGTAGCGACAAACCTCGAAAATGAAATGAAACTTCAGCTCATAGCTACAACTCATTCTCCGCTGCTACTTGCCTCAATCGAGCCTCAATTTGATGAGGAACAAGATAAATTATTTTTGTTTGAGTTACAAGATAAAGATGTAACTCTTAATGAAGTTCCTTGGACAAAACATGGGGATGCTGTTGGGTGGCTAACTTCCGATATTTTTGGGTTAAAACAGGCTCGTTCCCGCGAAGCAGAAATAGCGATTGAGGCTGCGTATACTTTCATGCGAGGAGAAAGCATGGAAACTTTTCCTGAATACCTCAGAACTAAGGAGCAAATTCATCAGGAACTCCTGCGAGTTTTACCAGAACACGATCGCTTCTGGCCGCGATGGATTGTGAGCACAGAGGTAGAGTAAAGATGATGCGATTTACTCCGCCACCGGAACCACCGGATTTTGAGCAACAGGTGCGAAAAGCAGGCAATAATTGGTTAGTTAAAAATCCTGGTAAAGAACCAAAAGATTTTTGGTCGATCTTCAAACCTCAATTAGCTAAAGAGTTCCAAAATCTTTGTGGCTATTCAGTTATGTACATACCGAGTCGGATGGGTACTGTAGATCATTATTTGAGTAAAAGTAAAGCAGAAAATCGGCATTTGATTTATGACTGGAAAAACTATCGCTATGTTTTGCAACGGGTAAATAGCTGCAAAGGAACTTACGATAGACAAATTCTCGATCCGTTTGAAGTAGAAGATAATTGGTTTGAGATTATCCTACCTTCTTGTCAGTTGGTTTTGACTGAGGCGATTCCTTCCCACGAGCGCGATCGAGCCGAATTTACCCTCAAAAAGTTACAGCTTCAGAATAGTGAATGGGTGATAGAACAACGCCAGGAGTGGTATCGGATGTATCTAGAGAACGAACTTAATTTAGAAGGGTTAGAAAAGAAAGCGCCTTTAATCGCTCGTGCGGTTAGAAAACAGCTTAATTAGTTAATAATCAATCTGGAAGAATCAATCAGGCACGATCAAACCCTTCAATATTCTCCCCTTTTCCTCCTCCTTCAACCCCTTCGACTGCAGCAAAACCCCAAAACCCCCCAAACCCATCGGATCGATCAATTGATGCAAAGCCTCCCGTCGGCGCAAAAACGTTGCCACATCCAATACTTCCGCATCATTTGGAGACAGAGAAGCAATACGATCGCCCAAACCCAACGCCATCAAAAACAAAGCCTGCTGAGTAAACCCTACCACATCCAAACCGCACACTTCACCCTGTCTTTCCAACGCCGTAAAATTAACATGAGCCGTTAAATCCTGCCGCCCCACATTAATATAAGGATTGCTGTGATATCGGTGGCGATAATAACACTGTAGCGTCCCCTCCCTGCGCCTCGGATTGTAATAGCGGTGCGCCGGATGGCCGTAATCAATAGTTAACAAATATCCCCGCTGCAACTTTTGAGCAACTGTACTCATCCAGTCCAAAGCCGCCAAATTCACCTCACTGCGATAACCATCCCCATAAGCACTCGCCGACAAATCGATGCCCACAAAATCCAAATATTCGGCAATTTTAGGGGTGGAAACTTCGCCAACTACCTCAACAAATTTTATTTCTTCTTGTATAGTTTTTGGGGTTTCTGCGGCAACGTAAATCTCCCTAACTTGCCCTTCTTCCAGAATGAATTGATGCACGGGTAAAGCATCCACTAACTCGTTAGAAAAGAAACAACCGACAATTGAGTTATTAACTATCTCATCCCAATTGCACCACTTAACGCACTTGATATCACTTAAGCTTTGGCGTTGTTCCGCTTGAAGTATTGGCGAAATTTCAACAATTATGTATGTTAAAGTTTTAAAGAAGTCGGGATGTTGCCGTTGTAGATATTGCAGCACATTTTCGGCAAAATTTCCCCGCCCAGCGCCCATTTCTACGATCGCGAAATTGAAAGGGCGATCGAGCAATTCCCACATTTCCACAAACTGATCCGCCAAAACCTCGGCAAAATCAGCACCCCAGTGAGACGACGTGATAAAATCGCCTTGTTTGCCGATCGACTGTCGATCGCTATTGTTATAATAACCGTGCTGCGGATGATACAATGCCAAATCCATATATTCAGCAAAAGTAATACGCTGCTGCGGAGTGGCGGCAATTCTTTCGCAGATAAAATTGCAGAGTTGCGGGTTACTATCGTTAATATCTAATTGCTTGACTGCCATAATTAATCATTATACTGTGGGAAGATGCTCTGCGACTGCGATCGCACCCTCAGCCTCGAATGTTGAACTATCAGATTTAACCCCTACTTGTAACTGAAATCCCAAAGCATCCAGAAACGCCACCAACAGATAAACTTCATCTCCTCCTGTTTTCGAGAGCAAATTTTTTAATTTTTCATAGTGCAACTTAGCTATATCTGAAAGCTGAGTTATGCCCCCGCGAGCCTCAACAATATTACTAAGTGCTAGTGGTAAAAGTTGCGCTTCTACATTTTTATCTTCCAAAATCGCCTCGATATAAGCAGCAGCAGCTTCAGGTTTTTTCAGGAATTCAATCAAGTCATCTTGGTAACTTACACTTTTAGTCATTATCTCGACTCCTGTAATCTATCCAATATTCAATAGCTTTACGAATATCTCGATCTTGAGTGCTTTTATCTCCACCGCAGAGGATGAGAACAATCGTTTGCTCTATTTGCCCAAAGTAGACGCGGTAGCCTGGGCCCCAGTCAATTCTTAATTCAAAAACACCTTCTCCTACTGAGCGACAATCTCCCAAATTGCCTAGCTTAATTCTGTCTAGTCTCCCGCGAATCTTGGCTTCAGCTTTGATATCTCGAAGAGACTTCAACCATTCAGTGAAAGGAATTTTTCCATCGGGTGTGACCTAACGCTGAATTTCTT
The DNA here is from genome assembly GCF_036704705.1 of Microcoleus sp. K1-B1. Lineage (NCBI taxonomy): Bacteria > Bacillati > Cyanobacteriota > Cyanophyceae > Oscillatoriales > Microcoleaceae > Microcoleus > Microcoleus sp. K1-B1. The sequence continues at coordinate 41,889 of NZ_JAUBSH010000011.1, forward strand.
TTGGTTGAGCTTCCATAATTTATAGTAGCCGAGCGAGGTTTGAAGAAAGCAGCGATCGCACTTTTTAGCAAACAGCCCAAAAATGCGATCGCCCTTTTCCTTCTACCTATCCACCGAACCCATGATAATGTCGATACTCCCCAAAATTGCCACCAAATCCGCAATCTTCACGCCGCGCACAATGTGAGGCAAAATCTGCAAATTATTAAAATCCGCAGCCCGAATCTTCCAGCGCCAAGGAAACACACTATCATCCCCGATAATATAAATCCCCAACTCACCCTTGCCGCTTTCAACGCGGACATAATGTTCGCCCTTGGGAATCTTAAAAGTCGGGGCAACTTTTTTGCCAATAAACTGATAGTCAAAACCATTCCATTCAGATTTGGGCCCGCTTTCTAAGCGCTTCGCTTCCAAATTCTCGTAAGGGCCGCCCGGGAGTCCTTTCAAGGCTTGATAGATAATCTTAACCGACTCGCGCATCTCCCGAATCCGTACTAAATATCGGGCCAAACAATCGCCAGCAGCTTCGGTACAAACTTCCCAGTCGAAGTCGTCATAACATTCGTAATGGTCAACTTTCCGCAAATCCCAATTTACGCCGGAACCGCGCAACATGGGGCCGGAAAGTCCCCAGTTAATCGCTTCGTTGCGGGAAATCGTACCCAAGCCTTCAATCCGGCGGCGGAAGATTGGATTGTTGGTAATTAAACGTTCGTACTCGTCAATTTTGGGAACGAAATAATCGCAGAAATCTTGGCACTTATCTACCCAACCGTAGGGCAAATCTGCGGCAACTCCGCCAATGCGGAAATAGTTATTATTTACCATGCGATAACCGGTCGCTGCTTCCCACAAGTCGAGAATTGGTTCGCGATCGCGCATAGTATAGAAAAAAGGAGTTTGCGCGCCCACGTCCGCCAAAAACGGCCCTACCCACATCAAGTGGTTAGCAATCCGGTTCAACTCCAGCATAATTACCCGAATATAACTAGCCCGTTTGGGGACAGCAATATTTGCCAACTTTTCCGGTGCATTCACTGTCACCGCTTCGTTAAACATCCCCGCAGCGTAGTCCCAGCGGCTCACGTAGGGCACGTACATCACGTTGGTGCGGTTTTCGGCAATTTTTTCCATCCCCCGGTGCAGATAGCCCAAAACTGGCTCGCAGTCCACCACATCTTCCCCGTCCAGGGTGACAATTAACCGGAGTACCCCGTGCATGGAAGGGTGGTGCGGCCCCATGTTGAGCACCATCGGTTCGGTTCTAGTCTCAATTCTTGACATAATTAAATGAATTAATGATTACTAGCTATTGTTGATTTTTGGTTGGCTTTTATGATTATGAAGGATATCGAGCTCTCTGAGAAGGAGACCCTGGGATCAGATGTGAGTATTGACACCTATCACGTTCCAGTTTTGGGTCAAGAGTTAATTGCGGGTTTAGCTGTGCGTGCAGGCGGACACTATTTGGACGCGACGCTTGGGGGCGGCGGACACACGAGTTTGATTTTAGCGGCGGCGCCAGATGTTACAGTGGTGGCGATCGATCGCGATGAACAAGCCATCCGTTTTTGCCAAGCCCGATTTGCCAACTCTCCCGTTGAGTTTTGGCACGGCAACTTTGCTGAATATCAGTCCCCAGAGGCCGAATTTGATGGTATCATAGCAGACTTGGGCGTCAGCTCTGCTCAGTTCGATACACCGGAACGGGGATTTAGTTTTCGCCACCCAGCTCAACTAGATATGCGTATGAACCAGCAGCAATCTTTGACGGCAGAAGAGATTATCAACCACTGGGAAGAAGTTAAACTAGCAGATATTATTTACAGGTACGGCGAGGAGCGACTGTCGCGGCGCATCGCAAGGCGGATTGTGCAAAGCCGTCCTTTTCAAACTACAACAGAACTTGCAGGGGCGATCGCCTCCAGCTTCCCCCCCAAGCAGCGCAACGGCAGAATCCATCCGGCCACCCGTACTTTCCAAGCTTTGAGGATAGCTGTCAACTCCGAACTCGCTTCTTTAGAAACTTTCCTCAACCAAGCCCCAAGGTGGTTAAAACCCGGTGGGAGAATCGGAATTATTACATTTCACAGTCTCGAAGACCGACCAGTCAAGCACCAACTCAGAGGAACACCCAATTTGCAGGTACTGACAAAAAAGCCGATCGGGCCACAATCCGAAGAAGTCGCTAGAAATCCCCGCTCTCGTTCTGCTAAGCTCAGACTGGCAGAAAGAATAACTTGATTCGGCAGTAGTAATATGCTTGCTGCAAAAAGTTCAGAGATTAGGAGGACTTGCATGCAGCAATCAAGTACGATTCGGCAAAGATGTAGGGAATAGCGCCAACAACCCACCACTAACCCTCCGGGTACAGTGCGGCTTGAAATACAGCCGGTGTTGACCAGACTTAGGTAGCAATACCTGCGTTAGTAGTAAGTGTTAAAATTCACACCGAGGACAGTGCCCAGCTAGTTAAGAACTCTGCAATCAGAGCATTAATTAGCCGTTTTGAATGCTGGTGTGTTTAGAAAAGTACCGACTGCTAAGCTAACAAGGTCATTGCTCATATCACAGCGTGAAAGCTGACTCGGGAATTTTCCCTATTGAAGCGGCCTACCGAGGCGGGTTACAGTATCGAAAGCCTCTCATCTGTGCGAACAGATGGTGCGAAAGGAATGCTCACCTTGAGGTAAAACGGGTTTCTTTAACTCAACTTGACGTAACTGATATGTTGCATATATCCAGCCCCCCTTTTCCTCCCGCCACCTTGCTGATTACAGCTATGGTGGGGGTTTTCAAGGGGGAAGAAAGATGAGTCGGGGAGATGGAAGCAAGCTGAAACTGATGGTAGTCGATGACGAACCCGATAACTTGGATTTATTGTACCGGACGTTTCGACGCGACTTTCAAGTTTACAAAGCAGATAGCGCCCTCAGCGCCCTGGAAGTTCTAGACGAACAGGGCGAGATGGCGGTGATTATATCTGACCAGCGGATGCCAGAAATGAATGGCACCGAGTTTTTGGGGAAAACAGTCGAGCGATTTCCCGATACGATTCGGATTCTGCTAACGGGATACACCGATGTTGAAGATTTGGTTGAGGCCATCAACTCAGGTCAAGTTTTCAAATACATCACCAAACCGTGGAATCCAGAAGAACTCAAATTGGTGATCAATCAAGCCTCGGATACTTACAAATACTACAAGCAGCGCAGCGTTGCATTGCGCCGCGCTTTACGCAAGGAATCTCTGTTCAATGAGGTAATGAGCGTGATTCGTGGGTCGCTAGATTACTCTAGTATGGTACAAACTATTGTTCAAACCGTAGGTCAAACTTTTGAGGCCAACTATTGTATGCTGCGGCCGGTAGAGACCGATCGACTATTGCCGAGTACCTTCCCCTACCAAGCCCAAACCGACGAGACCAGTAGCTTTTCTTTTGATGAAAATTTGCTGGTTCAAGCTGTAGCCACCCGCCAAACTCAAGTGAACTCAAACAGTGGGGGTAATGGTAACTCGGTTGAGATTGCCGTGCCCTTGACTTACCAGCAAGAATTGCTGGCGGTACTGGCTTTGTCCCAGATTGGCGGCACTAACCCTTGGTCGGCAGAAGATATAGAGTTAATAGAAGGTGTAGCAGCTCAAGCTGCTCTCGCTCTGTCTCAAGCTAAGCTCTACCAGCGCACTCTGGATTTAGCCAAGCAAATGCAAAACGAGTTGGAAGTGGCTCGCCAAATCCAAACAAACTTGTTGCGCCAAAGTTGGCCGGAATTTGAAACTGTCAGAGTGCAAGCTTGCTGCTATCCCGCGCGGGAAGTTGGTGGCGACTTTTTTGAAGTCTACGTCCACTCCCAAGGGGATATTTGGATAGCGGTGGGAGATGTTTCGGGTAAGGGAGTTCCGGCTGCTCTATTTATGGCTAGCGCGATTTCGGTGATGCGACGGGAACTGTCCCAAGAAGTTTCTCCAGAGCCCGATCAAGTTATGCAGAACATGAATAGCAGTATGTCTGACGACCTGATCGGCAACAACCATTTTATTACAATGGTTGTAGCTCGTTACACTCCGTCAACGGGACACCTCGCCTTTGCTAATGCCGGTCACATTTACCCGATTGTTTGGTCTCACTCGGAGGTGAAAGCTCAAGCCGCTAGCGGTAAAACGCCAGTCGAGCCGAATTTCCTGAAAGCTCGTGGCATTCCTTTGGGGATACTACCAGTTTGGAGAGGCAAAGCAGGTACGATCGAATTAAAGTCAGGAGATGTATTTCTGCTGACGAGTGACGGAATTACTGAAGCTAGCGTGACAAGTCAAGCGGTAGCAGGGGGTGTACCAACCCGTTCTATGCTACAACAAGAAGGGCTTTGGCAACTCTTGATTCAGGAACCTGGTTCTTTCAACTTGGACAATTTGTTGGCTCACATCCGAGCCGATAATCCCGTTCAGGAAGACGACCAAACCATACTCTCTCTGGAGGTTCTTTGAATCTGTCAGCGACTCCCGACCCATAGTCGGGGGTGAGAGCCGAAAAAACTTAAGCCCTGCTTGTTGACGGCCCATAGAGTAGTCCTGCAAAGGACCGCGTTATCGTCAACAGTCAAAAACCACAGTAAAAAACCTAGCCGGCGATGGCGCAGCTAGTTTCCTGAATCGCTTTCCTGGGGGATTAAATACCTGTCAAGGGTTAAGGTAGAAGGCATTCGTCAGAAAACACCAACGCTTAAAAGCCAAGGATTGAAACACAGATTTTTTATACCTCGCTGCTTGCAGTCTCGGTATAATTATCAATTGTTAAGCGGCTTTAGGCCCATAAGAAAAGTTTTCAACTATACTCTTAACTTCTGCCTTCTACCGAATGACGAATGCCGGATTTTTAAACAAAAAAGGCTAGTATCCCCCAAGTAGCGACAAGTATTGAGGCCGAATCCATTCGGCGCGTCGTGTTTCATACCTGGTGTGAAGACACAGGGTTTTCAAACTTACGGGATTTTTTTATGAATACTGAGCTTCATGTGCCAAGCGACTTGCGGTTTTTAACAATTGTTGAAAATTGGTTGCTGAGCAGTTTGGAAGTAGAGCTAGGAGAGCACGTCGATTGGCCGCGTCAGTCGAATCGTTTGCGCTTGGTGTTAGCAGAAGCCTATTCTAACGTGATCCGCCATGCTCACAAAGATCAACCCAATTTGCCCGTGTTAATTCGCTTGAATTTAAAAAATAGGGATATTGGTTTAGAAATTTGGGATTACGGTAAAGGTTACGAAATGGATACTTACAATCCCCCGAGGCCGGAAGCTAAACAGGAAAGCGGCTACGGCTGGCTGATTATGAGCAGACTTATGGATCGGGTGGACTACAGTTTGCAAATAGACGGTCGCAACTGTCTCAAGTTGGAAGCGAGTTTGCCGGAAAAATCTTAATTAGTCGTTAGTCATTAGTCATTAGTCATGAGTGATTAATGATTGGCAATGCACTTTTAGACTCGCTTTGGCTGTCTGTCGCACGCGCTGCGGTGACAGCCACTTTTTCGTGCAGTATCGTCAATCGATTTTAGATTTTAGATTTTAGATTTTAGATTTTAGATTTTAGATTTTAGAATTGAAGCATTGACCCCACGGATAAATTCGGGGGCTCCTTTATCGGATACAGGTTTTTTATTTCTGGGTCCTGAGTCTGCTTTCGGAATGAATCCGGGGGCTTGTATCCTGGATGCTTTCGGTCAGCCCAAGGCGAGACTGTAAGATTGTAGGGGTACAGTCCCGATCGCACAAATACCGCAGAAACGGGATTTTTATACCGTGAGTGGCACTTCACCAAAGATTTGGAAAAAACCCGGTTTCTGCCTCATTCTGGCGATCAAGAGCCGATTAACCTGTCAATCGCACGACTTTAGCTATTATGTGCGATCGACAGGTCAAGCCAAAATAGACAATTTAAATGTGAAACAGCTTATCAAACATCAAATTTCTTATGTGACCGCAGATTTAGCAATTCTTGGGGAGAAGCTAACAGTTTGACCGTGACAGAAAGGATTTTTTGGTCAGAATTGAGCAAGAACAGCCATCCGACATTAACACCAAATGCGGAAGTTTGCACCCGGCCGCTGACCTGAACTTCTAGTTTGCCATCTTCTAAAATTTGGCTGACACCTTTCTGGGGTTCTAGCTGCATTCCTCGCGCTTCTTTTTTGAGATAAGTGGCGATCGCAATCCTGCCGATAATTGGATCTTCAAACGGGGCGTGCAGAACCCCGTCATCGGCAAATAAATTAGCCGTCGCTTCAAAATCGCCCGCGTTTAAAGTTTCAAAATATTGCAGTATCCCTGGCATTGTGATACCTGCAATCTTTATAGAGGTAGTTAAAATAGGTCGAGTTGTTGCGGTCATAAAACAAGTGATTTCAAATGAATGAGTATACTTTAATCATTCTCTTTGCCGCAGCAAATCCCTCAAAAGATATAAGTAGGGCTAGGAAAATAATTCTCCTAAAAAAGGAGGAACCGGAGAGCGTCGATCGGAGCTTTCAGAGCGATCGACCAAAATCAATATTACTTTCAAAAAATGCAAGTGTAGCCAAGCTGTAAACCCTGATACCATCAGTCATTTCCCATCCTTCAATTCTTGAATCTAAAATTTAAAATCTAAAACCTAAAATGATAGAAACCCAGACACCTAAAGGCATCTGGGTTTCTGGGCAAGTCTGTTTGACAGACCGAACCCGAATATTCTATTTACGAATCAAATTGAGCAATTCTTTAGGAGATGCCAACAAGTCGATCGCCACAAAGAAAATTTGACCTTGGGGATCGAGCAAAAACCGCCACGCAATGTTCATGCCCACATTCGATCCGAACCAGGGAGTTTCGACTTTGCCAGTGACTTTCACTTGGCGGTAGCCATCTTCAGCAGGTTCCGATACGCCTCGCTCGGGCATCATTTTCAGTCCGACGCACTCTTCGCGCATATAGTTGAGGATAGCTTCGCGACCAACGATCGGCTTTTGGAAAGGTGGTTGCAGGGCACCTTCTTCAGCAAATAAACCGACGGCTGGGGTGAAGTCGAAGGCGTTCATGTAGTCGATGTAGCTGAGCACTGTCTGCTCGCTGATACCCTCAATTTGGGTTTTCACCCGCTCTTCTGGAGCGGTGGGAGTGCTGCGGGGGGCTGAGCGTTTGCCGTACTCTTGGTTAAAAGCAGGGTCATAGCCCATGTTAACTACGGTATTCCGAAGTACGGTAATTTGCTGACCCGGATCGAGTTTTTTGATGGTTTCGAGAACTGTGGTGGCTTCGGGAGACATTTGATAGCCAGCGGGGATCGGAGCGACAATGCCCTGTTTCATCAACTGTCCCAACTCGTACCAGAAACCGAGTTTGGTGTTGACGCGCAACGAAGTGTAAATCCGGCCAATTGTTGTGTCGGCGTTGCTGGCTAGGTCAAACATGGTTTTGCTTTGAGCAGCCGGCGACATTTGCTTGATTTCGCTCAGAATTCCTTCGACAAGCGCCATGCTGGCTACTCCGGGTGCTGCTGCGGTGATGGAAACACCCATTTCGGTGTAGGCATACCAGAGCAGTGCCAGTTGGTCTTCAACGCTGAGTTTGTAGAACGCTTCCGTGGTAGCCGGCACAACGCTCGCAATCTCGGTGTTCGAGAAAATAGATTGAGCTGATTGAATACTAACTGCCATGTGTATGCTTTGGGATTTGTGGTTTTAGTGAGGTACTTGAGTTAGGGAATCTCAAGCTCTCTTGATTAAAATTATGTAACTTTTTGTTAAAAATTGCAAATATAAATTAAATATAGCTGAGTTACAAAACTATAATCAATGGTTTGGTAAATTGCGATCGCCATCACTAGACTGTGCGCCGAATTAGTTTATTTAGGAAACCAATCATTAAAATCGCTTTTATTATCATATAAAGTCACAATAGTCAATACAAAAGGTAAATATTTGCCTGGTGTCAAATGAAAACGCCAATTAGCAGCAATTTGGTTAAGCAAAAAGCCCTTGAGTTGGGATTTCACAAAGTGGGGATAGCCTCAACAGACACGGATTTTGATTTAGAAAAACAAAGATTGCAAGCTTGGCTGGACAAGGGTTATCAGGCGGATATGGCATGGATGGCAAACCCGAAACGGCAGGATATTCGATCGCTCATGCCAGAGGTGCAGTCATTAATATGTGTCGCCATCAACTACTACACACCTCACCAACGCCCCTCAAATCCCCCTTGTGAGAGGGGGGTCGAGGCAGGAGTCGAATATGCTAAAATCTCTCGCTACGGTTGGGGGCGGGATTACCACAGAATTTTGCACAAAAAACTGAAGGTTTTGGCAAATTGGGTGCGATCGCAAGGCGAGGGAATTGAAGCGCGGTACTATGCTGATACCGGGCCGATTCAGGATAAAATGTGGGCGCAGCGTGCCGGGATTGGCTGGATTGCCAAAAATGGTAATGTAATTTCGCGCGAATACGGTTCTTGGGTGTTTTTGGGCGAAATCTTAACTAATTTGGAGTTAGCGCCCGATGAGTCTCATACGGAACATTGCGGTACTTGTACTCGCTGCATTGAGGCGTGTCCGACGGGAGCAATTACTGAGCCTTTTGTGGTGAATGCCGATCGATGTATAGCCTATCACACGATCGAGAATCGAGCTGAAAAATTGCCCGACGAAATTGCATCTAATTTACAAGGTTGGGTAGCAGGCTGCGACATTTGTCAGGATGTTTGTCCTTGGAATCAGCGATTTGCTAAACCAACTGATGTGGCCGAGTTTGAGCCTTATCCTGAAAACATAGCACCGACACTTGCAGAATTAGCCGACATTTCCGACGAGGAATGGAACCGCAGATTTACCGCTTCGGCGCTGCGGCGCATTAAACCCGAAATGCTGCGGCGAAATGCCAGGGCAAATCAAATCAATAGTCATTAGTCAGCAGTCAACACTCAGCAGTCAACACTCAGCAGTCATTCGTAACAAATAACAAATGTCAGCAAATGAACCCAAAGAATACGATTCTGTTTTGGGCGGTCAAAATTTCCCTCCAATTCATGCTGCTATCTTGGGTGGCATAGCAGGAGTTAAACACCGCTTAGCAAGTCCGTCAGTTGAAGCAAGGCTGGAAGCAATCTCAGATGCCATAAACTATGGAGAAAAAGGTTTAGAAGCAGCAATTGCCGTTTTTGACGATGCTGACGAGCTGGTGCGTGCGCTCGCGGTTGCGCTGTTTGGAGCGCAAGAACAGCTAATTTTGATCAAAAAAGGTGCAGCAATTTGGAATAAATGGAGAGTGCAAAATATACTTTTATTAGGTGGTTTTGTAGACTTGAGTTCGGAAGATTTTAGCGGACTTAATTTGGCTAAAGCCAACCTCAGAGAGTCAAACTTAGCAGGAGCGAACTTTGCATCTGCCAACCTGCGAGGCGCAAAAATATTTAAAAGTAACTTGGAGGTAACTAATCTGAGAAATGCCGATTTGACCGGAGCTAACCTGAGCCGCTCCAATCTCAGCGGCGCTGATTTGCAAGCAGCTAATCTCAGTTTAGCCAACCTCCGCTCGGTTAATTTTCGCGAGGCTAATTTATCTCAAAGCATTTTGAAAAAAGCTAAACTCTGCGGGGCTGATTTGAGCGGGGCGGATTTGAGTGGTGCTGATTTGAGCGGGGCGGATTTGAGTGGTGCTGATTTGAGCGGGGTGAATTTTGCCAGAGCAAATCTGGCGGGGATTAAACTAATTAGATCTAATTTTAACGGCGGGAATTTTAAAGGGTTGGTTTTGGCCGGAGCTAATTTGCGGTGGAGTAAATTTGCAGGAGCTTGTTTTATGGGAGCTAATTTGCGCGGTGCTAATTTAGAGAGAACGGATTTGACAAATACTGATTTTTTTCAAGCAGATCTTACTGGAGCAAACCTTTGCGATGCTGATTTTAATAAAGCTACTTTGGCTGGTGCTAATCTGAGCGATGCTGTGGTGAAAAGAGCAAATTTCCTGAACGCATATCTCAGCGGAGCTACTTTGAATGGGGCTAATTTGAGCTGGTCTATTATGAAAAAAGCTAAGATCGATAATCGGGGAATTTTGGCGGGAGCTAATTGCAGCGGATGTAGCTGGACTTGATATTCTTTACAGCTAGAGAAATTGAAAATGAATAAACTGCAGCGGTGTTTTGTTTGCAAGGAGAGTTTTCGAGAGCAACATTTTTTTTACCGGGGTTTGTGTTTGAAATGCGGCGAACTTAATTTGGCAAAACGTAACCAAACTGCTAATTTGCATGGGTTATTTGCTTTGGTGACGGGAGCGAGAGTGAAAATTGGGTATGCTGTAACTTTGAGGTTGTTGAGAGCTGGTGCTGCTGTAATTTGTACTACTCGTTTTGCTCGGGATGCTGCTAGGAGATATGCTAGAGAAGCGGATTTTGCCCACTGGTGCGATCGCCTGCACGTTTACGAGTTAGATTTGCGGTATATTGCGGGGGTTGAGCGATTTGCCGAACACCTCGTCTGCTGCTATCCGCGAATTGACATTATTATCAATAATGCGGCTCAAACAATTCGCCGCCCTCCTGAATTTTACCAGCATTTGAGGGATTTTGAATCTCTGCCTTTGGAGGCTTTGCCTGCTGAGATTCAGCCGCTATTGGCGCAATCGCACTTTTTGACAGACAAGATTTATGAGGATATCCCCAAATTTTTCACAGACTCTGTTCCAAATCGCAACACTGAAATCCCCACAGTTTTTAACTTGGATCGAGAGAATCAATTATCACATTCATCTGATTTTAGTTTGTTTCCGCCCGGTATGTACGATCGCGACGGACAACAAGTGGATTTGCGCCCTTTCAACAGTTGGCTGATGAAGGATGATGAGGTGAGCATTTTGGAAATGTTGGAAGTTCACGTTATTAATGCGATCGCTCCTTTTGCGATTAACAGCAGGCTCAAACGGCTGATGAAAAAAAATCCTGAAGCTGGTGGCAAATATATTGTCAATGTGTCTTCAAAAGAAGGGCAATTTAACAGTGACAAACCTTGGCGACATCCGCATACAAATATGGCAAAAGCATCGCTGAACATGATGACTCGCACCTGCGCTTCTGAGTATGCCAAACACAAAATTTTTATGAATGCTGTCGATCCGGGATGGATTAGTTTTCAGCACCCTTACCCTCAAGTTTTAGCGATGCAGCAACGCGGCGTACAACCTCCCTTTGATGCTGTCGATGCCGCTGCGCGGATTTGCGATCCAATTTATTTGGGAGTAAATGAGGGACGCTATTTTTATGGTAAATTATTTAAAGATTATGCTGAGTCGCAGTGGTAAAAGTCATTTAATATTTTTATGGCTCTTTCCACTCCCCACCCTTGGTATCAACTTAAGACTAAATTCCTTTCATACTCTCGCTTATCTATTTGTCTTTATCCCCCTCGCATCCCCCTTAATAAGGAGGACTTTGAGAGTTCTTGTCCCACCCCCTACTCCCCTTTTTTAGGGGCGGGATAGGGGGGAGGGAGAGTCAGCTACAAGCGAGATATATAATTTAAAATTAATATGGGGTTTGATGTAAAATTTTTGCCTTAAAAAGGTATAATAAAATGGGGCAGTGTAGCTTAATGGTAAAGCAATCGCTCGACAGGCGAGAGACAACCGTTTGATTCGGTTCGCTGCCACCAGCAACGTAGTTTAAATGATAGAATTCCTTGGAGCATACCAGGAGATGCGGGTGCAAATCCCGCCGTTGCGATCATTTTTTTTGACAAGCAAGAGGTAATGGGTAATATAGAAGTGATCCCTAGTTCCTTATTTGCTATTGTCCAATGACCAAAGTAATTATTTTTGATTTTGACGGTACTTTAGCAGATACAATCGATATTCTTCTAAGCATCACCAACCGTTTGTCAGTAGAATTAGGCTTTAAATCTGCCACCAAAGAGCAAATCGCTCAACTGAGCAATTTAACTTCTTGGCAAGTCCTTCAGTATTCGGGCATTTCTATCTTCAAATTCCCGCTGCTGATTAGAATGTTGAAAGCGGAGTTACGCAGCGAAATTCCCAACATTCAATTATTTCCGGGAATTAAAGAAGTTTTACTCGATTTAAAAAAACAGGGATTTCAACTGGGCATAATCACATCTAATTCCAGAGAAAACGTCTTGGCCTCGCTGGAAACAAACGGTCTGCAAGACACTTTCACGTTTATTTACTCTGGTTCAACTTTTGGTAAACATAAAGTTATTAATAGATGGCTAAAAACCGAACATATAAAGGCTAAAGAAGTCGTTTATGTGGGAGATGAAATTAGAGATATAGAAGCTGCTCGAAAAACCGGAATTAAGGTAATTGCTGTAGCTTGGGGTTTTAATTCTCAGGAGGCTTTGGTGGCACACAATCCAGATTATTTGATTAAACGTCCCCAGGAATTGATAGAGATTATGAGTAATTTGCGGGAAGTGTAAACTGAAATTGCAAAAAGTAAGACTCGTCGGTTGAAATCTATTCTAGACAAACTCTCTTTCCACCATAGAGGGACTAAAGAATAAAATGGGTATTAAAGCCTGATTTGTTATCAGCCATATTCCCTATTATCATCTCTGTGAGTAAATTATGTTAATCTCCTTCGCCCCGTTTCAGTGCTGCTAAAACTGCTTGCTGGCTAACTGCTTGGTAGATTTTGCTAAAATGCTGCTTGAGTGCGTCAGAGGCGGGCGAGGATTTGCTAGCGCTTCCTTTTCCGTCGGTGGCGATGGGAATTGGGCCTAAGATATCTAATACTGTTTCGCTGCTGGGCGGCGGTACAATTACTACTAAAGATGATTCTAGCTGCTGATTGTATTCCCAAAAGCGATCGACCTTCGGCAATTTAGAATTCGTAGTGGGGGCATTTTCGCCGGAGTTGAGTTGGGAATTTTCCTCTCCTTGCGTACCTCGTCTTTGACGAAGTGCTGTCAAGATTTGCTCTTTAGTTCGGCCCCGCAATTGAAAGAGTACGAAGGGGTCTTCGCTGAAGCGATCGCCCAATAAGTAGTATACTGCACTGATGTGTTTGCAAGGGTTTTTGGGGTCAGGACAGCTACAGCGCGATCGAATATCTGACAAGCTTAACGGAAATAGGGTTTTGCCAGCAGCCGCAAATACATCCTCAATATTGTGTGGCATTTCTCCTGCTAGTAATTTAGCTGAAAAAACTGCTCTTTGCGACATATTTTCAATCACATAATCCCAATCTTCATCAGTCAATGTATCGAGTCCTAAAGAAACTTGATAGGGTTTTGGATCAGTTCCTTGAACTACGGCAATTACTTCTTGATTAGGAAATTTAATGCTGAGAACTTTACCTTCGCGCGCGTACTGCCAGCCGCGTTCTAACCGCTTTTTGAAGCGGTAGGTATTGATTAAATCTAACCACTGTTGTGTCCACCATTCTCTGTCAATCATTTATTTGGGAATTGGGAATTGGGCATCGGGCATTGGTAATTGGGATGTTGCATTCAGAAAGAAAAAAACAGCTATCCGTGTATTCCTGACTTCCGTGTCATGCTGTTGGGAATGGGTCATATAGCGGTTCTCAAGCTTGGTGAGGTATGCCCTATGCCCTATGCCCTATGACCGATAGCACCTCATCTTTCTGAGAAATGCTTTATTATTCTTCTTCCGTTTCTATGATAGCATTGCGATCGAGGATTAGTAAATTCCGAAGTTGGTCTGTATCGAGTTCGGTGAGCCAGTTTTCGCCGGCGCTGACAACTTGTTCGGCTAGAGCTTTTTTGCTTTCAATCATATCGTGTATTTTCTCCTCTAACGTACCTGTACAGACAAATTTGTGAACTTGCACGTTGCGGGTTTGACCGATGCGAAATACCCGGTCAGTTGCCTGATTTTCTACTGCTGGATTCCACCATCTGTCATAGTGGAAAACGTGGGTTGCTCTGGTTAAGTTCAAACCTGTGCCACCTGCTTTTAAGGATAAAATCATAATCGGCGGGCCTTGGGGGTCGTGCTGGAAGCGATCGATCATTTCTTCCCGCTGCTGTTGCCGAATTCCTCCGTACAAGAACAAAACTTCTCGCCCTAAATGCTGTTCTAGATGCGGTTTCAGGAGTTTTCCCCATTCAGCAAATTGAGTAAAAATTAAAGCCCGATCGCCCTCAGCGATCACCTCTTCTAACATTTCCACCAACCGCTGCAATTTCCCCGATTCCTGACTCTTAATCCCCAATTCTTTCGGCTTAGCTTCTGCTTTCACAAGTGCCGGATGGTTGCAAAGTTGCTTGAGTTTTACCAGCAAAGCCAGAATCATTCCCCGGCGCTGAATACCTTCGGCTGAGTCTAATTCAGCTATTGACTCTTCGACTATTTTCTGATATAATACCGCCTGTTGAGCCGCCAGGCCGCAAAATACAGTCATCTCCTGTTTTTCGGGCAAATCTTGGATGATTTCTTTGTCAGTTTTCAGGCGGCGGAGGATGAAAGGCCGAACGAGCGATCGCAAAGTCTGCAATGATTCCCTATCTCCGTATTTCTCGATCGGAATTGCAAATCGGCGCTGAAAGAAATTGCGCGGTCCCAAATAGCCAGGATTGAGAAACTCCAAAATAGACCACAATTCTTGCAGTCTATTTTCCACCGGAGTTCCCGTCAGCGCAATTTTAAAAGATGCCTCGATTTGCCGCACCGCTTGCGACTGCTTCGCCTCGGAATTTTTAATATTTTGCGCTTCATCTAAAACCAATCCTTGCCACTTAATGCCTTGAACTTCCTTCGCATCGCGAAACACCAGCGCGTAACTGGTAATTATTAAATCCTTTCCTTTAATTGCCGTCGCAAATGCTTTGCCTTTAGCGCGTTGGTCTCCGTGGTGTAGCAATACTTTCAGCGTCGGGCCGAACTTCTTGACTTCGCGTTCCCAGTTGCCCAATACCGATGTCGGACAAACCAGTAATGTCGGCCCTTCCAAGGAATCTTTTTCTTGTAAATGCAGGAGAAAAGCAATTAGCTGAACAGTATTGTGGCACAAAATATTATTGGCAACAAAATTGTGATGTTTGCCCACCTCAAAATCATAGACCCACCCACTGTACTCAAAATCCTCAATTTCTTCTATTCTGCAATAAAAGACTTCGCGATCGAGTATAAGTTGCAAATTTTCTCGGACACTATCTAGCTGCGCTACATTGAGATTTGCATAAGCCTCTAGGGTCTGATTCGTCCATTTAGAAGGCTTTAGCTGGCGGTACTCCTGTTCTGCGGAACCACCAAGCACATTTTCCATACCTGCGACCACCTTTCCCAGGCTGATGGGGGAGAACTGCTGGGAACCGTTAATATAAACAGGATTGTGCATTCGGAAATGCCGTAGCGGCAGTTTGGTCATCTCCACTGCATCGGCCACAATATCCGAAACCGGAATTCCTTCGACATTTGTATTGGCAGTAACTTCGCAAATTTTCTCTAAATTTTGCTGTTTTTCTGGATAACCGAAGCCAATTTCCTGCAAAAATATGCGCGCTGAGTTACCGCCGAAGGTACCGATATAATAGGTGCGAAAAATCCCGCTGCCCTTGGTGGCGCGTTTCTGTTTAGTGGCGATTCGCAGCCAAATTCCAAAGCGCCGCAGCAGTGTAGAAAGTTGTTGGATGATTAAAGGCGAAGCGGTGCTAATTTCGACAGTCCGCATTTTAGGAATGACAGAACCTTCAGCATCAAAGTAGTTTTTGAGAAAAATCCGAATGCTATCAAGATTGGCTTGCATGATAAATTGTGGGAAGCTTTTCTCGGCTGACAGTTTCCCCCACTCGTAGCCTTTAGACTCAAGAAAGCTTTGGTACGATCGACTGCATACAACCAAGTCTGCTGCTATCTGCTTAGCACGAGTACGAACAGCAGGATTATTGATTTTTACTCCATACTTTTCGCTGATCCGGTGCAGTGCGACACGTAACTCTTCCAGAACTGTCGCATCTTTTTGTGCGATCGAGAGTACAGCTCGATCGCGCTGCTCATATCCCTCAGCAATCTGCCAAGCCAGAAACTTGACCAAATCGGGATCTTCCGGCTTTCCTTCCCAATACAATTTAGCAGGAACGCAAACATAATCTCCAACCTTGAGGTCATTAGTCCAGCCATCGCGTCCTAACAATTTGTGGCGGCGGGTAATTGTGATGCTGCTACCATCTTGTAGTTTGATGGTTCGCAACTTTTCTTGCACTTGCTGGCGGTAAAGTCGTCGAATAGTCGCCTGTACAATTTTGCCTGTTTCCTGATTTATGGAATTTACCAGTAATTGCTCGTTAGGTTCAGACCAAAAGCCCTCACCGTCGAATTCTGTTTTTCCGGCATAAGTTTCCCATATTTTTTCAGCTTTTTGTAAAAAGCCATTGACAAAAAGCAAAGTTTGTGGTAAAGCGCATTTACCAGTTCCCATATCGTCCGCGAGACAAGCACCCAAACCCCAGCGTTCTAAGAATGCTAACCAGCCTGCTCCTAGGGCTTGATAAGGCCGCAATTGTCCTCGGAAACTAGCCGGAGTTGCGATCGCACTTACGGCTTGATTATCGCTCAAAGTATTCAACAATTCCTGAAGTTGACCCGTAGCCTCAAAATTCACCACAGGCAATTTTTCGATCGTCTGAGTATCGCCCGACGCCAAACGCAAAGCATCCTCCAAAGAAAGAGTCATTTGCTCTTTGCGGCTGGCAAAAAAAGTTTGAGCCGCTTTCACATCCGGCGCGCGCAACTCCACCCACTCGCCGTTAATTTCCACCAAAGGCGAATTCAACGCGATCAATCTGTCAAATTCTGCCTTAGAAATGCGCTGTCCGCCGATCGTCAATTCCCACTTAAAATTTAGCAGACTTTGCAATCCCAACCCGCCTTTCGCCGGAGTCACTTTCGGAGTTTCCGCTTGAATGCTCAAACCCAAACGACTCGCCCAACCATCCGTCTTTGTCAAACTCGGCGGCAAAACTACGCCCAACCCGCTATCAGCAAACCGCCAAGCTACAGACTTAATAAACTCGTAAGCTTGCAGGGGATTTAATTGGCAAGATTGAGGCCGCTGTGCTTGCAAACTCGGTTCAATTAACGGATAAAGTTTCGAGGCTAAACCCAAGCCGCTGAGCAAAGTTTCTTGAGGCAATTCTATTGTCCGCCCCGCATAAGCCAAACGCTCGACTGAGTTGTTCCAAACAGTTGTCGCATCCACCAAAAATTCGTTTTCATCTGCTGCTTGCAAGCAATAATTTAAATTCCAGTTGGCTTTACCCGGAGATGGCGGTATGAGTTGAAAGCAAGTGCGAAATTGACTTTGTTGAGATAATTGGTTTTGCAGCGGTGCAGTCCAAGCACTCAGCTTGGTTGCCAAATTTTCCAATGCTGCTGATTCTACTTGAACTATCCCAGATTCCTGCTGCAAAGCTTGCAGCCAGTCGCGCACAGGAGAAACTGCTTTGATGTCTAAAGTAGAGCTACCAGCCCATCGCACTTGACTATCTACAATACTACTCAAAAAGCCTAACACCAATTCCTCCGCCCCCATCGGCAAATCCACCGCTAAAGGCAATTGACTCGATTCTTCTTCCTTTTCCCCTCTTCCTTCTTCCTTCTTCCTTCTTCCTTCTTCCTTCTTCTGATATGTTCTGCAAGCAGTCGGCATTTGCTTGACAAAAGTGGCGAGGCGGAGTGTATCTGTAGAACTATCTAACAACGGTTGCCATTTAGCAATAGCAGAACCGTCCGACTGTTTCTCCAATCCAGGCAAAAATTTGCATCTTGCCAACAAATCCAAACTCCACCTAGCAATATGAGACCAAAAACGCAAATCTGAGCCGACAAATGAGTCTAGTTCTGTGCTATTAAGCGGTAGTGATTGCAAGAAAACAAAAGCTGCTTGAGGGTTGAGACAAAAACCCTCGACTTGCCAGGGATAAAGGTAAATTTCCTCGGTTTTAGCGGGTTCCTCAAGTGCTGCTGCTGAGTGCTGCGGCATCAGAGTTGTGTTCGATTCTGAGATTTGGGTGGGAAGTGCGATCGCCCGAATTTCCCTTTTAATTGAGGAGTTGGGTGGGCTAATTTCTTCGTTGGGAGTTTTGGGCGATCGCCTAGTTTTTTTGCTTTTTTCCGGTGGAGTTTCTGCGGTTTCCGGTAATTGCCAATCCAGTTTTCCCGACTGCTGCAAGGAATTGAGGAAATTCTTAAATTCCGCTTCGGTCATTGCTAAGGGATGCGGTAAACTTGTCCCCGATTCTATGATTTCAATTGCCTCAAGCTTTCGCCAAGTTTCTCCCCAAATAAATAAGCAACTTTTTTCATTATCTAGGAGCCAACTGCCGTGTAAAATTGCCATCTTTTTTACCCTGATATTTGTATTTAAGTGCGAGGTTGACTACAGCATTTATATGGGCTTTATGAAAATTTTATTTAAAACAAACCAAGGAAATTTTGACCGAGATAGGAATTAGGTAGAACCTGTATATTTAGGTACTTATGGCACACCTTACCGCTTATTCCCTGACCTAGATAACTAAATCCCTCTTCCTTCTTCCTTCTTCCTTCAACGTCCCAATTCCCAAACGAAAATTGATCGTACCATCTATGGAAGGCGTTTAGCGGACGATCGACCGGAGAATCGACCCCAAGCAGCAAAAAATAACTTCGAGTATATAGCGGTTCTCAAGCGTGGTGAGGTATCGGGGCGAGTCCTATGCCGATGCCCGATGCCCGATGCCCAATGCCCGCGAGAGTACCTCATGTTACTGAGAAAGGCTATAAATGCTCATAAGCCAGACGCAGACAGTCGATCGCGAGGCGATTATCCCTGTCTTTTGGCGTCGGACTCTCAAACATCCTGTGGTAATGTTACGATCCCGACAGAGAAAGAATGTGGTAGATAAGGAAGCAGTGCTACATGGTAGAGATAGACAAGTCAATATCCTTCGATGGACGGGATATTAGACTGAAGATTGGTTTACTAGCGCCTCAAGCAGGCGGTGCAGTTTTGATTCAGTCGGGTGACACGGCGGTTTTGGTGACAGCGACTCGATCGCAGGGGAGAGAAGGAATTGATTTCCTGCCCCTGTTGGTGGATTACGAAGAGAGACTCTACGCTGGCGGTAAAATTCCCGGTGGATTTTTGCGAAGGGAAGGGCGTCCCCCGGAAAAAGTGACTTTGACTGGCCGTTTGATCGATCGACCGCTGCGTCCGCTATTTCCAAGCTGGCTGCGAGATGACATCCAAGTTGTAGCCACAACGGTTTCGATGGACGAACAAGTGCCACCAGACGTTTTGGCGGTGACGGGGGCTTCGGTGGCGATACTGCTGGCGAAAATGCCGTTTTACGGGCCGATGGCTGCAGTGCGAGTCGGTTTGGTAGGGGACGATTTCATCATCAACCCCACCTACAGCGAAATCAAAGAAGGCGAGTTGGATCTCGTGGTAGCTGGTTCTCCTGACGGAGTAATCATGGTAGAAGCCGGCGCTAACCAATTGCCGGAACAGGATATCATCGAGGCGATCGACTTCGGCTATGAAGCAGCCTGTGACTTAATTCAAGCCCAGCGCGAAATTATGGCCGAATTGGGCATCGATTTGGTGGTAGAGGAACGGCCATCGCAAGATTCGGCCCTGGAAACCTTCATTCGCGATCGCGCCCAAGAACCCATCCGCATCATTTTGTCAAGATTTGAAAAAGACAAAACAATACGGAATGCAGCATTGGACGAAGTTAAGGCAAATGAAGTCGAAGCTGCGATCGCCGAACTCCCGGAAGAGGACCCGGTAAAAGTAGCGGCCACCGCCAACAGCAAGGCGATCGGCAACGTTTTCAAAGACGTTACCAAAAAAATGATGCGGAAGCAGATCCTCGAAGATGGCATCCGCGTAGACGGTCGCAAGCTAGACGAGGTGCGACCCGTTTCTTGTCGCGTAGGCGTGCTGCCGTCGCGAGTACACGGCTGTGCGTTGTTTAATCGGGGCTTGACTCAAGTGTTGTCCGCAGCTACCCTGGGAACCCCAGGCGACGCCCAAGACTTAGGAGACGACTTGCACCCGCAGCAAGACAAACGCTACCTCCACCACTACAATTTCCCCCCGTTTTCCGTGGGAGAAACCAAGCCGATGCGATCGCCCGGAAGGCGAGAAATCGGTCACGGAGCCCTTGCAGAACGCGCTTTACTGCCCGTTTTGCCATCCAAAGAAGATTTCCCCTACGTGATTCGCGTAGTTTCAGAAATCCTTTCTTCCGACGGTTCCACCTCAATGGGTTCAGTTTGCGCCTCAACGCTAGCATTAATGGATGCAGGCGTTCCCCTTTCCCAACCCGTCAGCGGCGCGGCAATGGGCTTAATTAAAGAAGGCGATGAAGTCCGAATTTTGACTGACATTCAGGCAATTGAAGACTTTTTAGGCGACATGGACTTCAAAGTAGCCGGTACCGACACCGGGATTACTGCTTTGCAGATGGACATGAAAATCAAAGGTTTACCCTTAGATGTGATTGCCACCGCCATCCGCCAAGCCAAACCGGCCAGACTGCACATTTTAGAAAGAATGCTGTCAACCATCGACACTCCCCGCAAGGAAATGTCGCCGTTTGCACCGCGTTTGCTAACCCTGAAAATCGATCCAGAATTTATCGGTTTGGTAATTGGGCCTGGTGGCAAAACGATCAAAGCCATCACCGAAGAAACCGGTGTCAAAATTGACATCGAAGACGACGGAACCGTGACAATTGCTGGCAACGACAGCGAAAAAGCTCAGCGGGCTTACAACATTGTCCAAGGCATGACGCGCAAGTTGAATGCAGGAGACGTGTATGTCGGGCGCGTAACTCGAATTATTCCGATCGGCGCTTTTGTGGAAATTTTGCCCGGAAAAGAAGGAATGATTCACATTTCCCAGTTAGCGGACTACCGCGTTGGGAAAGTGGAAGACGAGTTAGCTGTGAACGATGAAGTGATTGTCAAAGTGCGAGAAATTGACAATAAAGGTCGAATTAATTTGACCCGCTTGAATATTCATCCCGACGAAGCGGTAGCCGCCCGCGAAGCGCTGAATAAATAGTTTACGGTTGGTAATTGGTAATTACTTATAGAGTAATTGCTAATTGCTAATTGGTAACTCGTGATTAGTAATTGCTAATTGCTAATTGAGATTAAATCTGATTGTTTCAGATTGATTTGGGAGTAGGTGCGCGACAGCGACAGATCGACAAAAGTGCGATCGGCTGTAGAAGTTAATAAAGTCGCGCACTTTACCCTCGGCGGTTGAAACCGCAACTACATAAATGAAGTCCCAGCAGAGGGGGACTGAATAAAATATAAAGTATGCTTAGATAGTTACTATAAAGGATATGATCTAGGCTTGTAAACCGCAGACATCGCAGGTGAAAATAGCAGGTGGGATTTTCATCAGCGTCTGTAGAAAAACGCAGATAAAGATGACATTAAGACCTCGCTACGATCCAGACGAGAATATTAGCCGTCATAGTGCAACTGATCCAGAGAAATGCGATCAAATGGCCAAGCGTCAGGGATGGGAATTAATCCGATGGGAAAAAACAAACGATTCGATACTTAAGGTTGATTGTGTCTTTGAAGGGTTGACAGAGTTTCCACCGAGTCCATACGAACCCGAACACGAGAGAAAGGAATAAATCAATGCCAAAACGGTTGATCATTTTCAAAACAGAATCGCTTTCTTCCCCTGGATGGGAGGAGAGATTGCTTTCCCATACAGGTGCTCTCACGAGTATCCTAGCAGAACACTACGACTACTCAAACAAACCTCTGCCTAAAACGGGCGATCGCCTGCGAAACTTTGGCCAATTTAAGGAGAGTGCAGATCCTAAATCCCCTGCTGCGAGCACTCACGTTCGCTGGGGAGATTGGGAGGTTTCGCGCGTAGAGGAGTACAGGCCTGAAATTCCGAATGCTGAATACGACTGTTTAGCGGTGTGCTACTGTTGCTACTCACCTATTGATCCCGAATGGAAAGAATTGCCGAAGATTCAAGTTTCCCAACTGCAAAAACATTAAAAAAACATAATATCCAGATGCCCGACTTCTTGAAAAAGTCTGGCATCTAAAAGAAGATGAAATCAAATAACAGCAATACAGTCAATCTCAACTAACACATCTTTCGGCAAACGCGAAACCTCCACACAAGCGCGTGCCGGTGCAGTTTCCGCATCAAAATATTTCGCATAAACCGCATTTACAGCGGCAAAATCATTCATATCTTTGAGGAAAACCGTAGTTTTTACCACATCCAACCAAGTAGCGCCGGCTTCTGTGAGAATCGCTTCGAGATTTGCCATAACTTGTTCGGTTTGTTTTGCCACATCGTCGGTGTAGACAATATCGTTTAGTCTAATGTCGATCGCAATTTGACCAGCTACAAACAGCATAGTGCCCGTAGCGGCGATCGCTTGATTGTAAGGGCCCACGGGTGCCGGTGCTTTGTCAGTACGAATAATTTTGCGCGTCATAGATGTCATTTTTTGGGATAATTTTTCCGAAGTTTCAGGCTGGTAGATTTGTCCGTCAGAGGTTTCGGGGTGGTAGAGTTCTCCATCGGGCATTATAGCACCAGTGAAGTCGGCATTTTTGATGTCCCAACCATAGGTTTGAGCATCAGTCAAGTCTGCTTCCAGACAGTTGGCTCCTTCTAAACTTGCCATCATTAAATTTGCTTTTTGAAGACTCGCTCTTTCGAGATTTGTCCCTGCCAGACAGGCTTTTTTTAAGTTTGTCCCTGTGAAGTCGGCTGCCGTAAGATCAGCCTCAGCCAGATTAACGCCTGATAAGTTAAATGCAGACAGATTAACGCCTCGGAGTTTGGCTCTATGAAAGTTGGCATCTTGGAGGCTAGAACCTTCTAACTTTACTTGACTCAATTCTGCTCCTGTCAAGTTTGCCTTAGTCAATTTTGAATAGCTCAGATTTGCTCTACTTAAGTCTGCTTCCTTCAAGGAGGCTTTAGCTAACGATACAGAGTGTAATTGGGCATCACTCAGATTTGCATTGTCCAGCTTAGTATTACTCAAGTTGGCACTGCTGAGGCTTGCCTTACTCAAATCAGCACCACTGAGGTAAGCCCTACTGAAGTTTGCTCCATCCAGGTTTGCCTTAGTAAAAATTGCCTCACTCAACTCAGATCCAGACAAATTGGCTCCAGACAAATTTGCATTGTATAGGTTTATCCCACTCAGATCGGCACCTTTGAGGTCTATCCCACTTAACTTTGCGTTCTTAAAGTCGCGTTGTCCTGCTGCATATTTTTCTAAAAGTTCTTCAGCATCCATAAATCACCGATCGCCCTTCCGCTACACCCCACATTCCCAGCCTATCACCAAAACCGAAAGCGCGATCTAAATCCGCATCAATCCATTTTCATCTGCGGTCAATCAACTCCCTTTTTCAACCGCAGATAAACACAGATAAACGCCTATAAATTATATCAAATTCGTCCTTCCTCAGAATCATCGATCTCTCTGTTCTCTTTCTCTGCGTTCTCTGTGTCCTCTGCGGTTTAATCAATCCAATTTCATCTGCGGTTAACAAATTCCCATTTTTCAACCGCAGATAAAAGCAGATTTACACATTACACACCAACCGGAGCACCAACAACCTCACCCTTCAACATCCGAGAAGCAGCATCAAGCAATTGCTCCTCCAAATAAGGCTTAGTGAAATAGCCCTTCGCGCCCAAACTGTAAGCCATTTGGCGGTGTCTGTCAGCACCGCGAGAAGTTAGCATCGCGATCGGCAATTCACACAAAACCGCATCCTTCTGCATCCGAGAAAGTAGTTCCAAACCGTCCATTCTCGGCATCTCAATATCGCAGAAAACGATATCGCAAGGCAGACCAGATTTCATCTTTTCCCAAGCTTCCTTACCGTCGCGAGCTTCTTCCACACGATAGCCAGACTTCTCGAAAGTAATCGACAATAGCGATCGCACGGTAATCGAGTCATCCACAATCAGCACAGTCGGCTCAGTCTTCTCGATTTCTGCCTCGGCAGCAGCCCGATCGCCCTCATCCCAAAGCGTACCGCCAGTGTCCTTCCGCAGCCTTCCCGTAGCCAAATCGATCAGCTCCAGAACGTCCGCAATCGCCACGATCCGACCGTCACCGAGCACCGTGGCCCCAGCAATCCCGATCGGCTTCGGCACCGGCCCTTCCAACGGCTTGATCACAATTTCCTGTTCCGTCGAAACCTGATCCACCTGCACCGCCAAGAAATTGCCAGCAGAGCGCAGCACGATCACAGAAATCATGTCATCGTCAGTATTGAACCCGTAAACACTGCCCCGACCCAAATGGCGGCTGTAAGCCAGCAGATCCCGCAGCGGCCGGAACGGCAAGCTTTGACCCCGCCACTCAATGCAAGGCAAACCGTCCGCCCCCGTCGTCACCTGATCGCGAGGCACATCGATCATATCTTCGACCCCATCCATCGGGAAAGCAATGCGAGCGCGATCGCTAATGCAAGTCAGAGCCTTAGAAATACTCAACACCAGAGGTAAACGGATCGTAAACACAGTCCCCTTGCCGATGGTGGAATCGATCGACACAGTACCCCGAATTTCCTGCAAGGAAGTCTGCACCACATTCATACCGACCCCCCGGCCGGCGTACTCCGTCGCCTGTTCCTGAGTGCTGAAACCAGGCATAAACAGCAAATCGTAAACTTCCGAGCGAGACATCCTCTGAGCCTGAGCCGCCGTCAGCATACCCTGCTTAATCGCCTTCGCCTTCACCCTTTGCGGGTCAATTCCCGCCCCGTCGTCAGAAACCGAAACCACCGTTTGGTTCCCTTGGTGGAAAGCGCGAATGGTAATCCTGCCGACAGCAGGCTTCCCAGCCGCCAGACGCACCTCCGGCGGTTCGATCCCGTGAGTAATGGCATTGTTCACCAAATGAGTCATCGGGTCATAAAGCTGATCCACAATCATCTTGTCGATCAAAATATCCTTACCCTCAACCTGCAACTGAGCCTGCTTCCCGCACTTAATCGCAATTTCCCGCACCGCCCGGAACAGCCTGTCCGTCGTCTCCGCAAACGGCTTCATCCGGGCGCGAGTCAAACCTTCTTGCAGTTGAGTCGTAACTTGCCGCAGTTGGCGAGTCACCTGATCCGCCTCATCCACCAAAAACTCAATGTCCGCAGCCGACTCCCGCACCCGCACGATCAGCTCAATAATCTCTTGAGCCAAACTGTGGAAAGGAGTAAACCTGTCCATTTCCTCTGGTCTCCAGGCACTGTCCCTGGTGTGGGCCGAATCCTCAGAGCGCCATGCCGATCGGTGTCCCTGCCGGTTTGCCAGCAAAGCAATCTCCAAAAGACTCCGCTCGTAGAAATCCTGAGTCCGCTGGCTCACATCGCTCAGCAGCGTTACCTGGTGCAGCAAATTGTCCAAAAACTGCCGCATCCGTTCTTGGTCTTGCTCCAAACTGTTGCGGTTCACCACCAGTTCCCCCATCAAATTGCTGAGGTTGTCCAGTTGCTTGACCGGTACCCGCATCGTCTGGTCGCCGAACCCGCCCGCGCGCATATTGCGCCTGGGTCTGTTGATCGCTGACGGCCCCATATTGCCTTCCCCTTGGCGGCCGCTGTCCTTGGGATCTTCGAGCAGTTTTTCCAAATCGCCAAATTCGTCGTCGCTCTCATCTGCAGCAGTGCGCGGAGCTTTACTAGCAGTTGTCGCCGGTGCAGGAATTTCCGGCATAGTTGCGCTCTCGCTGAGGAGTTCTTCGAGATCAGAGAAAACTTCTGTATTTACCGGACTCTGATTTGTGCTTCCAGAAGCTGCTATGACAGCGACCGCACCCCCTGCAATTAACAGTGCTTCTAAATCGTCAAAATTGCCTTCGGCATCCTCATCGCCTGATTCGCCCTCGGCAAAAAAGTCTGCCAGCGACCCCTCCTCTAACTCCGAGGCATCGGCCTCGCCCGACTCGTCCTCAGCGTCCCAAAAACCCGTCGTCAGTTCCGAAGTCACCAGAACCTCAGCATCGATCGAATCCAACAAATCATCAAAACCCTCCAACTCTTCGTTGTTGAGAGTAGCCCCGGTTTCCATCGCCGAGAGCAAGTCAGCATCGCCCTCCAACATACCATCGAGAGATTCTGCAGGCAGCGGCTCTAAATCCGCACTCAAAAAATCCGTTTCCAGGGCATCAAACAAATCATCTTCGCCCTCAGACTCCCCGCCGGCATCTATTTCGGCTCGATCGAACAAATCCGCACCCGCCTCGTCGAACAAACCCTCGGCAGGTTGGGCAGACAACTCATTCACATCCACAGCAGCCCCGTCATCTGGCGCCGCTCCAGCATCGCCTGGGTGCACCATGCCTTCGCCAAACATATCCTCCAAGAAATCGAAAGCTGCGCCCTCATCAGATTCGACATTGGAAATTTCCGACTCAGGACGATCGTCGGACAAAGCCCCAAGTT
Organism: Microcoleus sp. K1-B1; assembly: GCF_036704705.1. NCBI lineage: Bacteria > Bacillati > Cyanobacteriota > Cyanophyceae > Oscillatoriales > Microcoleaceae > Microcoleus > Microcoleus sp. K1-B1. The sequence continues at coordinate 68,347 of NZ_JAUBSH010000011.1, forward strand.
CAACCTCTGGCGAATTTGTCAAGCCTTGGTCGGAAACAGGCGCACCATTATTCTCGAACAAACTCCCCAAGTCGCCCTCATCAACTCCTACATCGGCACTCAGCAATTCTGCATCCCCATCATTGAGCCAACCCCCACGGGCTTGCCCCGAAGCTTCTCCGTCATACTCGGTACCCGTAGGTACAGAACCGAACAGCTCAGTCAAATCTGCGGCTTCTCGGGAAGTAGCCGCTCCTTGTACAGTCTGTTCATCCTCAGAAATTGAACCCGAGGTCATATCCCCAAACAGCGCATCTAAATCTGTATCGTCCACTTCCAGGTTGAGCGATTGCACAGACTCGTCTTCCAGGCCGAAAGCATCTTCTAGCCAGTTTTCATCCGCAGAGATATCTAAATCAGAATTTGATGTCATGTTAAGAACGTTGCCCATTTCCTCATTTTGTGCGATGCCTGCAGCTTGATCTCGATCGCCCCCGTTCTCCCCACCTTCGTCTTCTGAAGAAAAGAAATTAGAAGTAATCCCCAACAGCTCGCTCAAATCCGAATCCTCGCCAAGCTCAGAGAGCAACTCGAAATCATCCATTTCAGACAGAGCAAGCGCTTCGGCATCCGCTGAATCATTGCCCCCCCCTGCTGCAGGCTCCTTCGATTCTCCGTCTAAAGCCTCAGACTTCAGGGAATACTCCGAAGAGACTGCCGGCCCACCTGTTGCCTCAGATAAACTTAAATCGCCGAACAAGTTATCGAAATCAGCATTGTCCGTAACACCAGCAGAAGTTTGGGCCGCCACTTCGTCCAAAAGCGTACCGAGAGCATCTTCGTCAGCTTGTCCCGTGACTGGGGCCACCGTGTCGTCTCGCCGCTCCAAACCGCCTCTACCGTTACCCGTTTTAACCTGTTTGCGAGTTAACCGCTGGCTCGAACCCGCATTTTTCTGAGCTGCAGCTACTGCCGAGCCCTCTGCCTCCTCTCCAAACAGCAAATCCTCCCCAAACAAACTCGTCAGGTCGTCAATCGGAGGCTTAGTGTTCGTTTCGGAACTTTCCGCATCGTATTCGTCAAACAACAAATCAGTAAAATCGCCGGAATTGTCGTCGTCTAAACCGAGCATTCCTGCCGCCGATATCCCAGAAGACTGTGCAGAGTCGAGGTCTTCTTCTTCTTCCCAAGCGCCGTCGAGATCCGGGGACTCCCCGTCAAACAAGTCAGCTAAAGTGTTGAGTTCTGCAGCGCCCACTTCCGGGCCGGTGCGGGTCGAGCCTCTAAAAGCACCCGTCTCCATATCCGAGTCTGCGAAGGCGGAATCCTCGTCGAACTGGGACGATCGAATGCCACTGTCATCGTTGCTGTCGCCACTGTCTAGTTGGTCGAACAGCTCGTCTATACTCAGCCCAGAAATAGTCGGCAGCAACTTGTTCAATCCATCCCCGGAATCGCCCGATCCCACCAGATCCCAGGCCTCATCCTCAACAGAAACCACGTTTTTCCCGGATGTACTCGGTTGAGCGAAGGCCAGCAAATCTTCAAAATCTGTTTCTGGAACCAGAACAGCCGGCTGCAGCGCCAGAAGTTTTGCGCTTGGTGCGATCGACGATTCTAGACCAGAAATTACCAGTTCTTGCGCTTGTTTGATGTCTTTGATCACCGTTGGGGCTAAGGTGCGGTAGCTATTTTCTGGATTGGCGATCGCCTTTGATACAGCTTGGATCAATTCTATCCAGCAGGGCAGTTCAAATTCTTCCCCCGCCCTGAGCAAGTTCCGACAAATGTTCTTGAGTTGCCGCCTGCTTTCGGGCCCTTCGGGCTGTTTGAACTCTTGCAGGAGTTCCCGCATCCTCGCCGGCACGTCCGAGTCAAATACTAGCTGCAGCGCGCTGTCTTCTGTTGCTCTGGCATCAGGTGCGTAAACTGACCGCGAATCTGGAAAACTCTTTGATGAGGCAAAGGCCCCGACGCCCACCCCCGCCATAACTGGTTCGGGTACTGACATCGCGTAGCTCTCGTCTGCATGGTGTTCTCCGTGTCCAACGAGTCCCCCCAAGTGCCCGTTGAGCTCTTCAAATACTGGTTCTAATTCTCGAACCATCTGTTCTCCCAATTCCTCTGTCAGTCCAAAAGGCCCCGACAGTTGCTCTAACAGCCCTTGCAATGTGTCAAAAATTCGCAGAAACAGGGACTCTAGCTGTTGGTCTACTTTAACGCTGCACTCTTTTAAAACTTTAAAACTATCTTCTAGTCGGTGAGCTGTTTGCTGAATGCTCGTCAGCCCCAGCATTGCTGCTCCTCCTTTGACAGAGTGAGCGGCCCTAAATACTTCGTTGACCAGTTCTGGGTCTTCGATCGTGGTTTGCAGATTCAGCAACCCTTGTTCGATCGTATTGAGGTGGTCTTTGGCCTCCTCAATAAAGTAGCCCATTATCCTCTGTTGTTGCTCCGGTAGCATAGTTTTATTCCTGATTTTAAGCGTTATTGTATTGGGTCTATGTTAGTAGTTCTAGAGAAGCTCTCTGTATATCTCGCCCCTTGCCAAGAGAATAATCTGACTGCGAGATATGGCAAATGTCCTGGCTATTTTTGCTTTCGATATGCCCTCACTTAAAAGATAGCGAATCTGCTGCACTTGTTCTGGTTTGAGTTTGCGGTTAGGACATATCTTGCCTGGAACGAAAGGAAAGCGGTTTTTTTCTATAGCATCGCGGGAGTTATCGGCGGGGGTTCCTTCCCACAAATGGTCGGGATTGATACAACCGCGATCGTCGCAACTGTGACACGCAAAATAACCGGGTTTAACAGGTCTTCCCAGTTTGTGTTCCAGTACAAGTCTGTGGGGATAGAAGCTTTGATTTTTCCCGTTAATCTTGATAGTTTTCACCGAGTAACCATCACTTCTTTTAGCCAACGTACAAATCATGCAGCCGTTCGGCTGTATTTCAGCGCGAATGCCTGGAATTATTTCTTGGCATCGCCGTTGTTTTTGAGGTTTCGGGGCTGATGTACTTCCTACATCTTTAATTCTTCCTTTCTTAAACCTGTCTTTAGAATTTTCCAGTCGAGAACCTTCCCATAAATGGTTTGGATTAATGCAATTCCGAACATCGCAAGTATGGCAAGCAAAGTATTCCGGTCTAATCGGACGACCTAAAATATTTTCTAACACTAAACGGTGGACATTAAAAGTTTTCCATTCACCGTTAATGCGAAGTCTCTTGTTTGCATAGCCACTACTAGATTTAGCGAGAGTAGAGATAATACAGCCCGTCGGCTGAACTTCACCAAAGATGCCCGGTATTACCTCTACTATGTTATCGTCCATCTGTGCAACTCCTACTTCCTTTAGGTGTTGAATTAGCATCCCCGCAGGGGTTTCAAGACTGCGAGGTTGCTTTTTCTATGCCATCATTGCCACACTAATGTGCTGGTAAATCAGCCGATAAAAAAGCAGTAGACAGTTAATTATTGTCTTTCTGCTGTTTCTACTCGGAATCTTTCCACCGATGTCAAAAGGTCGCGAGCAACGCCTACCAAGTTTTGCAAAGCACCCGAAACTCGCTGCGCTTCTTGTGACGTTTCCTGAGCGGTTAACTCCACGGCCTGCATCACACTGGCGACCGCGCGAGCTGTTTCGTTTTGCTCTACTGTGTCGGCAGTAATCGATCGCACTAACACGTCAATTCGGTTAGTTACTTGAATGATATCTTCAAGCGATCGCTTCGCCTGTTCTGCCAATTTTGTCCCCTCAATAACCTGCTGCGTCCCTTCTTCCATCGCCGTCATTACCGCGCCGGTTTCGCTTTGAATTTGCATCACGATCTGTTCGATTTCTTTCAAAGACTTCGCCGATCGATCTGCCAATTGTCGCACCTCGTCTGCCACGATCGCAAAACCCCTGCCCGCTTCCCCAGCTCTCGCCGCCTCAATACTGGCGTTGAGGGCCAACAAATTCGTCCTGGAGGCGATCGTCGCAATTAAAGCCACAATCTTAGAAATTTCTTGAGAAGCTTCCGCCAACCTCTTGACTTTTCTCGTAGTTTCTGCTACCGTTTCTCGAATTTCCAAAATCCCGGCCACCGTCCGCTCCACAGCCTCGCCCCCTTTCAGAGCCGTTGCCGCCGCGCCCCGGGCTACTTCTTCCGCCTCTCTAGCGCTCTCTGCGACCCGCTGAATCGCGTCGGTGAGGACTTGCACCGAATTCAGCGTTGCCGCCAGTTCCTCAGCTTGCCGCAGCGCGTCGGAAGACAAATCGCCCGCAAACTTAGCACTATCTGTAGCGCCTTTGCTGACCTCCCGAGCCGCCTGCTTCACCTGATGGACAATTTCGCGCAGATTTTGAATTGTCAAGTTAAACGAGTCAGCAACAGCACCCAAAACGTCTGCGGTCACTTCCGCAGTCACCGTCAAGTCACCCCGTGCCGCGCCTTCCACGTCGTCTAGCAAGCGAATCACTTGGCGCTGCAAGTCTTCTTTTGCCTGTTCCTGCTCGTCAGACTTGCGCCTGGTGTCGCTAATCGTGGTTTGGATGACCTTCGCCATGTGGTTGAATTTAGCAGCCATTTTACCAAATTCATCTTCCGAGTAAACCGTAGCGCGAGCATCCAAAGTTCCTTGAGATACGGCATCGAACTGAGCTTGCAAATTGTCCGACGACTTGCGTACCTGCTTGGCGATCAACTGGCCGATGCCCCAAGAAGTTAAAAAGCTGGTAAAGCCTGCGGCTGCGGTCATTACCCAGCCTGTTTGGCGCAGGTAAACGATCGCCTCCGGTTTGTCTTGCCGCAGAGCTTGATAGGAAGCAATGTTGGTGACGAAAGCCACAGCTACCAGAGAAACCAGTCCCGCCCCGATTGCCGTGTACAACTGTTTTGTAAACAAAGGGGCATTTTCCAAGAAAGCCAGTCCCCCCTGTTCTACTGTTACCGAAGTATCGAGCGCTTCTGTTTCGCTGGGAGAAAAAGTTGGCACCGACGTATCAGCCGGCCCGTTTATGCTAAATATCTCGTCATCCCGAATTGCTGAGCCATCGCTGTTGTCAAAGTCCAGGCTGCTGCCGGTCGTTCCCATCATGCCGCTGGTCGAGTGGCCGAAATTGGTGTTACCTCTAGTCAAGATCGAACTGGTGGCATCTTCTGAGATATCAAAGTCCGGCAAATTCCCCAAATCGTCAAATTCGTCAAATTCGTCTAAAAAGTCGCTGTGTTCTTGACCGTTCCCTGCTTTTGACGACCAGCCGCTGTTGTTCTTGTCGGACGCCCCGAAAGCTGTCGCTTGTTCGTTTTCGTCGAAAGAGAAAGAATCGCTAAAAGCGTCGTCTTCAAAAGCATCTAACTCGAAGTTGTCTCTAGAGCTAAATGCCGGGGGTTCCGAGTCGCTGTAACCGTTGCTGTTGGCGGAAGCTCGATCGACTGAATTAAATTGTCCCCGGCTCGACCTTTGACTTTGAGAGTTGGGGACAGCACCTCCCATCAACAGCGTTTCGTCTTCCGCCAGCGAATAGTTTGACGAGTAGTCCGACCCGTTATTCGGCTGTTTGTTTTGAGGTCGAGAAGACCCGAAACCCGACGAGGGCATCGCCTCGGCAAACGGGTCTTCCTCTTCGGCCCCAGGTGCGTTATGACCGTAATTTTGGCCGCTCTGGGGCGGGGATTGATAGTCGTAGTCGGAGTTATCGTCGAATTCGTCTGGCAAATCGAGCCCAGCAAAAGGTTCGCCAAAATTGTCCGAGGGCCCGATGGGGGAGTCTAGTTGGTTCGAGTCGAAGGAATTCCCGGTTTCTGAAGAGGCAAAACTTTGACCGTTGAGCATCTGAGTCGGAGCTTCTGAAAACGAATCTCCTGAGTAAGGTGCGCTTTTCCCAGAGACTTTGCTGCTAGACAAGTCAGCAGCATCAAACCCTCCATCATCTAAGGCAAAAGGGTCTCCAAAGTCCGAGTCGGCAAACTCGTCTATGTCTAGCGAGTCGGAGTTCTCAGCATAAGCTGCCATTCCGCCACTGTCGCCACCAAATGGGTTAGAATGTGAGGCTAAATCTGGGACTGAGCCTGCGCCATCGTCGTCTTCTGCTTCCCACCCCAAGCCACTCATTCCCAAGTCTGCCAAGTCCTCGTTTTCCATTTCGTCTGGGGATTGACTTGTATAGGAAAGGGATGGGGAATTTCCTTGGAAAAGTCCCAAATCCGGGTCTTCTAACCCTTCATCAAGAGATAAGTCTGGGTAGAATTCTAATTCAGTTTCAGCAGACAAAGCCTCGAAATTTTCCGTTTGCAGCTCTCCAGATAAAAATTGGTCTGTGTAGGTAATTCCGTTGTGAGCGTGTTCCACCAAACTCGGGTCATCACTCAGGCCTAGCACAACCGTGTACTGTTCCCGCGCCACCTCATACTGTTGCAGTCCGTAGCAATAAATGTGTCCGCACAGCAGGCGAGCGCTGGGGTCTTCGGGAAAATCTTCTACTAATTGATAAACTAGGGCTGCGGCTTCTGAATAATTGCCATCCATGTAGGCCGCTTCTGCCCGTTGGTAGTCCTGCTGAAAGTTGGTACTTGTTGCCATTTGCCGCCCTCTTTGGATTTTAGATTTTAGATTTGAGATTTTTGATTTTTATCTTGAATTGAATGTTTAGATGCGCGCCTCAAGTCGTGTGACTGTTGATGGTTAGACCTCAATCGAAAATCGCAAATCGCAAATCTAAAATCGATTTCACGCTGCCCACCGCGCCGAGCGCAGAATTTTCACTTGATCTAGCAGTCGGAGCACTTTCTGAGCTTGTGCACCTAACATCCATTCTCCCCTCAGAAATGGAATCATGCCGTCTGGTGCATTGTTCTGAGAGTGCAGTTGCTCTACGTCGAGCCAGTCCATCCCCACAATTCGATCGACTGCCAGCCCCAAAATCGTGTCTTGGTCTTCCACAGCCACGATCGGGATTTCGGGTCTATCTGTGTTCAGAGGTGTTTGGTCTCCCAGAAATTGGCCGAGGTCTGCCACCCAAATCACTCGTCCTCTCATATTTAGCGTACCTAAAAGCAAAGAGGAAACGTTGGGGATCGGTGTCATGCGGTCTGGGGAAGGGGATAGTACCTCTCTAATCCCTGTCGCCGGCAGTGCGAACTCGTTCCCCGAAGGAACGTAGAACCGCAGGTGCAGCTCGCCTTCGGGAGTTTCTAGTTCTTGGAATTCCGGAGCCGGATCGACGCCTAGTCCTGGTAATATAAAGTCTGGGCTACCGCTAATCATAATTCTGACACCTGCATTTCTAGCAAATTGTTGAGGTTTCCCGCCAAGAAGAACCCGATCGACACTTCGATGGTCGAAACTTGACACAGCCAAGCTTGACACAGCCAAGGGGTGAATGGGGCGACTGCCGGAGGTGCTTGGCAATAAATTTGCTCCGTCAATAATTGACTGCCATCAATAAATTCGCGCGACAATGCTTACAAATTAGCTCAAATCGACTACGAACAATTAATTTGAAACCCCTAAAGCTTCACTTTGTAATCCCACCGCCGTCTCCATTGGTAAAACTCTGGGTAATTTCTGCGATGAATGCTAAACCGATACTCGGATTAGCGATGAGTTGTTGACATGGCTGGTGTCGCGACAATCATGAACGGAGTCACTTAAGACGGAGAATTGGACTCTCTGACGTTGTACAGAAATACCTAGCAATAAGTAACTCTGTGCATCAGTTTTTCGGAGCGGCTGCAAGTGGAGAACAAGTATATTATATTTGCACTTTGAGCGTGTTAGACCCACTTGGGCCTAGAAATTGAACAGAGTTTTACCGACGCCCTTATGCCAGCGCGCGGATTAATACATTCTAGTTTATGGTGCGATCGCCAATAGTACCCCCAGCTTTCTCTTTGTGGCGGCCGAGACTTGATCTAACCGCAGGTACAAAAAAGCTCCCATCATGGCATCGGTGCGAAAGTTATTTTTCTTCTAATTGGTCTTCTAGCGAGCGGTCTAATAATCTTTCCGAGAGATTGAGCCGAGGGTAGCCCGGACCCACATATTTTTCTACCAGCATCAATAACTCGCTTTCACCAAAAGGTTTTGTGTAAAAGTCTGTAGCTCCAGCCATGCGGGCTTTAACACGGTCGATAAATCCGTCGATGCCCGTCAGCATCACGATCGGCGTCTGCCGGAAAGCGCTAGAACTACGCAGCATAGCGCAAATTTCGTAGCCGTCGAGTTCCGGCATGGCGATATCACACAGAATTAAATCGGGTTTGAGTGGAAACACCAAACTCAGGGCTTGGAGGGGATTGCCGATCGTAGTAGCTTCGTAACCGTGTTCATTTAAAATTGACTCGACTGTTTTGCGAATAGTATTGTCGTCGTCAATACAGACAACTCTGGGAACCTTGGTTTCTGGGGACGACCATTCTTTTTTGTTATTGGTGGGGGCCACAGAGGGTTCGTAAAATACTTGCACCAATCCCTGCTGCACAAATGGGTAAATCGCCTTAGCGACAGTGAGTACGTCTCGGTTGAGGTAGCGCGCCATTTGGCGGATCGAAGTGTGCCCGTCGGCCCAGCGTCTGAGAGTATTAAAGGTATTGACAGGCAGCGCGACTCGCAGCTCGGAGGGATCTGAAATCACCGGGCATTGGTTGGGCGACTGAATGTGAGGGTGAAACTGCTTCCACTGCTGCACCTGTTTGACAATCTTGGCCAGCAGCGAGCTAATTTCTAAGCTGGTCAGTTGAGGAGCCAAAGCTGGGCCCATTTCAAAAGTGAAGGAACCCTGGTGGAGACTGAGCAAGTCAAATAGGGTTTCGTGGATCATGCTCTGGATGATGTTGCGCCCTTGAGCTGGGGTGAGGATGTGGTTTTCTAGCAGGGCCCATAGGTAGCCGTATTCTGGGGCATTGGTAGATGCCATATAGGGAACTTGGATTTTGTCGAGGGCGGTATCTGCTTTGTACCGGCGCAGGTAGTCGCGCAAGCGAAACAAACTGCCCGCACTCTGGGTAGCATAAATAATCTGACCGTTGAAGCAGAAGACATACCAGGATTGTCCTGCAAGGGAGCGCAGGGTAGGTTGAGTACCCGTGCTGCTACCGGTGGAGGTGTAGGCCTCTACGAACAGTTCTCCCGTCCGCTGACCTAACTCAATCAATTGCAGGATGCTGCGGATGTCTATTTCACTCAAATTTCCCTGCATGCAGCTAAAGTATCCTCCTTAAAACCGTTGGCGTCTGAGCTCGGAAAGACTGTGTGCTGGCGAAAAGATTGACTTTAGTTTCCGTCAATAATTTACGTGCTGATGCCGATCTCACAATTGGGAATTGACGAAAGGGCGATACTTGCTGCCGCTCCTCGGCCGCGCTACCAGTCCTCAAGCTGAAACCGCGAAACTCGCGGCATTCTCTAAGTGTAGAGTTTCACCTTGTATTCCCACGGCGTTGCCTAAACTCGTAGAATCCACCTTGCACGATTGCACGGGTTCTTCGAGTGTGCAACGCTGGCATTCCCGACTGGTTCAAGTCTTCGATCGCCAAAGTTTTGAAGTTTTTGGCTGAGTATGCCGTCAGTTTCTCCAACACATCTTGGCGTAGGTCAACTTCAAAATACCGAGGATTTTCTGGTTTTACCGCTGCTACCAGCAGCAAGTGCCGATCAAGGCCCGATGGGAACTTGAGGCTAGTCTGTTGGGTTGGAGGAGTTGCGATCGAGGTTTTTTTTGGGTTTGCCACAGCCCTAAAATCAGGTGCAGTCAAAATGAACCTTTGTTGGCAATTGTCAGGAAAACCCTCAGTGCCGATCGACATTTTTGCTCGCCCGCGGCTCGCGTCATAGGCTCGCGTCATTACCTTATTCTAAGGCAGGGCGGTTCAAATCCCTAGTCCGCCGGAACCAGACGCCAGCTTGGGGCGAGCAACGGCTTTTCTCACGCTCGACCCATAACTAAAGCGTTGTAAAATCTATAGAACTTTTGGATCGAAACGCCAGAGGCAAGCCCTGGGGTAACGACATGGGGATTTAGACCGGGCGCTCAGTCGGTAGGGATTTTTAAGTCTCGTGAAACGATTGTGTTGCTAAAACCAGAGTGGTATAATCGGCACAGAGCAATTCGCCAGAGTAAGAATAATTTTCAAACCATTGAAATATCCTAGAGGGCGAGCAACCCCGGTAACGCACTAATCCGATTAATTCGGAATAGTTAAAGGGCAAATCATTGCAGCATAGGTCACGTTCAACCTTAAAAATATGAAGGACTCAGCAAGTATGCGCTCCGGGATCAGTAAAGTTCTTTGAGTGAGTAGAGGGATATTTGAATGTCCCGTTGTCCTCTTGAAGGTGGGCAATAATCCCCCGGCTTTAGATGTGGGGAGGTTCAAGGACTGACCTTTTTCAGGTTTGGCCTATGGCAGTCTCCGCAGTGAGAGCTACTCTTTAATCAAGCGGCAGTGGTACTGCTCTCTCATTCCTCCAGACAACAGGTGGCGGCCGTACTTTCTGGAAGTTCTCCCGTGAGGACGTGCTATGCGTGAGTGCTGAAGAAAAGTTAGAAAAAAATGCTATCCCCCGATTGGGCAAACGATACCAAAAAGTAAGACTTAATTGGCAAAAAGTTATCCTTACTTGCCTATACTTGTTTACTTTAGGTAAGTTGACTAAAAATCACACGCAGTGTTATCTTTAGTCAAGAACCTTTGGCTTAAGGGGGATAGCCTACTTATGTTGGAATTAGCCGTCTACCCAACAGCGTAGGAAGTAAACACCACTTATCTTTTAGGCCTTTAAGTAACTTAAAGTAAGTTGGGATAGGTTTTACGAAGCAGAGGACTATTAGTGTGCTGTATCTAGCGGAAGTACAAAAACAGAAAAGCGGCTTTGGTCTCGGTGGCGGTAAGGCTGAACTGAAACTGCTAGCTTGTCAGCGGGGCGAACATAACTGGAGCGCCGTACCAGGCGATGACGGGATACCAGTTGAGGAAGCTAATAAGTTTAACGACGGCACGCTGGTGCTGGTTGAGTTGAGCGCTAGCAAGCAAGTGCAGCGGATTCAGGAGGCGGCCCGCCAGTTGGTGAGCATTCTGCAAAATTTCTCGCGATTGCAGGACAAGTTTAAGGATAAAGAAGAGGAAATTGAACAGTGGAAGGCTTCTCTGACGTTTTCGAGTCAGGAACTCAATCGCCGGGAAATGGAAATGCAAGCCCGCGAAGAGCAGTTGGCTCAAATGGAAGAGGAGTTGGAGCGGCTTGAGGCTCAGCGCTCAGAAATTGAAAATACTAGAGATGAAGCTAACCGACTGCGAGAAGAAGTCGATCGCAGTCGCGTGGAAATTGAGACGGCTTGGGAACAGTTGCGGGGCGAGCAGCAACGGGTGGCCCAGCAGCAGTCTGAGGTTCCCCAGGGGGCAGTGGTTGATGAGCAGCAAACCCAGAGGATTCAGGAGTTGATGCAGAAGTTGGGAGGGGCAATTGCTTCGGCCCAAGGGGTGCGGGAACAACTGAATCAGTCTTTTGGTTCGGTGGGTGCTCAGCAGGCAATTCTGGATCAGCACTGGCAGCAGTTGGAGCAAAAACAGAGCATAGCTCAACAGCAACAAGAAGAGGTCGATCGACAAAATCAGAGCCTCCAAAACCGCTGGCAAGAGTGGTACCAATCTCAAGATACTTTGGCGCAAGCTCGGGCGGAGCTTAAAGGGCAGCAAAGTACCCTCAGCGCTAAACAGGACCAGGCTCAGTCGGTGTCTTTGCAGGTGCGGGCTGTTGAGGAGCTTTACCAGCAAGTTTCCAGGCTCGCATCTGCTTCGGGTGCTGCGGGTACGGAGCAGAAAGTAGACGTGTCAGCTTTGGAGAAGATGCCTGTTGACGAGTTACAGGGGCTGGTGCAACACCTGCAACAGGATTTGGAAAAGGTGTTCCGCTTTGTTAACGATCAAGAGGAGGAGTTGACTCTGCAGCGGGAGACAATCGAGGAGCTGCAAGGGAAAATTCAAGCTGCTAGCGAGTACGATCGCATGGCTTTGGAAAATGAAATGGCAGATGAACTCGAAAGTTATCAGATGTTAAACGAAACTCTGGTGGGACAGCGCCTCCGGTTGCAGGAACGGGAAGATGTTTTAAAGCAGCATCAGGCGGTGCTGTGGCGGCGGCTGGGTACTGCTAATGCTCCCAAACAAGAGCGAGGAGATATTGATTTGGCGCCGATTGTCGCACAGCTCAATACTCAGCGGCAGCAGCAAAGCCAAGAATTGCAAAGACTGGAAAACGAAATTCAGCAGGTGCGGGAAGCTATATCCCAAATTGAGGCAAATGTCAACCGCCAAAATGGGGAAAGTGAAGCGAAACGCTACGAACTCAAGCAGTTAGAGCAGAATTTGTTCAACCAGAAAGGTGCAGTGGCGCAACTCTGGGGCAGGGTAAATGTTTATCAAGAAATGTTGCAGCCGGTGCAGGACAATTTGACTGCGCTACGCCAAAAGCTCGAAGCGGTGGCGGGGGAACTCGATCGGGTGCAGGAGACGGGAGACGAGCAAGATCGGGTAGTTTCCGAGTTGCGGCAAGTTCTTTCGGGTTTACTCTCAGCTTAAAATTTAATATCTAAAATTATCGAAGGGTGTTCGACTCGACCGATCGCTCCTCCAGGAAATGGATCGGTCTGCGATCGGTTGGGCGCTACTATTAAGCTGGTTAGTTTTTCTACGCTTTCAAAACTGGGCGCCGAAGGCAATATTTGTTGCAGTAGTTGCCGCATTGCCCGTCGCTGCAAGGCCAGGGGTGCTTCGCGCAAAATCGGGCGATTTAACTTGACGGGAAGTTGAAAATTTACCTGCGGGCTGTCTGCAATTGGAGACATTGCTCGCTGTAGCAAGTCGCTGGCTGCAAGTTCGAGATATTCTACGTCGGCGCGCAGGAGTTCGGCTGTTTGAGCTAGGGCTTGTTGGGCTTTTGGGTTGAAATGAGTTTCCAAATAAGGCAATAATTCCGATCGAATCCGGTTGCGACTATATTGCAAGTCTTGATTTGTCGAATCTTCCCAAATGGGTAGTTTTTGCTCTTGACAAAATTGACCTGTTTGCGATCGAGTTATTTCCAGCAAGGGACGAACTAAATAGATTTGAGATTTGAGATTTTGGATTTTCGATTGGAAATTTTCACTTGAATTCTCCAATCTAAAATCGGCAGATATTTGGGAGTTGGGATTTTCGCCGGAATTCCCCAATCTAAAATCGGCAATCGGCAATCGAAAATCGAGCAGGGGCCGTGTCCAGGTGAGGGCAGAAAGTCCGTCGGCGCCACTGCCGCGAATCAGGTTGTAGAGGAGTGTTTCGGCGCGATCGCTGGCTGTGTGGCCTGTAACAATGTAGGGGTAGTTGTGGGCGATCGCAATTTCGGTTAAAGCTTGATATCGCCACTGTCTGGCCGCTGCTTCTGTTTTGGGGATGTCCGAGGCTGTTTCCAAATAGTAGGATATTCCCCAGCTTTTAGCTAATTGTTCTACATGATTCGCCGAGGCTTCCGAGTCAGAACGCCAACGATGATCGCAGTGAACAATCGCTAGGTTCCACCCCCATTTTGGCTGCAAATCTAGCAGTAATTTAATTAAACACAGAGAATCTTGTCCGCCCGATACTGCTACTAGCAATCGCTGATTTGATGGCAATATTTGTCGGTACAGCAGCGTCCTGTGCACTTGAGCGTGCAGGTGCGTCCAATAGGAAAATTCAGCCATGACAGCAGTTTTTTATTAAGCAAAAATCAGGAAGTTAGAAAACCAGAAGTATCCGGGATTTAACGGATGGATTTTGAGCAAAGAAGGGGAAGCATCCCCCTCTCCCAATCTCTGAGTCTTTGCCTTCCTAGCTCCACATTCCTATACTTTGGGGGTCGCGGTCTGGATACCTAGAAATAGGAAAATGATTATTTATTTCTGTTGAGTCACACTGATTTAATGGCTCATCTATATCGGTTTGAGTTGAGCTAGCTACGGCGTAGTTTTGCACGGTGTCCGATCTTTCGGCAGCGGCAGGAAGGGCTTTTTGTTCTTTGATTTCAGGTTCGAGCGGAATGAACTCCAGACGCATTCTAAGTTTTCCTTTAGTCCAGTCTTTGCCAGCACTTAGTAACTCGCAATCCAGGCCGTCTGAAAATAATTTTTCGTCTACCAATTTTGACTGCATAATTGCCATAAATTCGCTGACTTTGAATGTACATTGATACATCAAAGCGCTGGTAGGCGCAGACACAACATCGTCTTCTTGGGGAAATATTGGCGATTCGTCCATATTAATTGTCCTTATTTTAATGAATGAAGAAGAAAGAAGGAAGAGGGAAGAAGGAAGAAGGAAGAAGGAAGAAGGAAGAAGGAAGAAGGAAGAAGGAAGAGGGAAGAGGGAAGAATGCCCTTCGACTTCGGGAGTGGGTAAAAAAAGGGAAGAAGGAAGAGGGAGTTAATTATTATCTCGCTGGTTGAGTAAGGTGGGAATTGCCCACCCTACAACCGGAGATGATATTAATCCCGATTCTTTGACTTATCCTGTTCTTCTTTGGCCCATTGGTGGATCGGGAATTAGAAAAACCAACCGTAGGAATGTAAACCTTTGCCTAACAGATTAACGCCTAGATAGCAAATCCAAACTACCACAAAACCTGTGGCGGCTAAAATTGCTGGGCGTCTTCCCTGCCAGCCGCGAGTAATGCGGGCGTGCAGGTAGGCAGCAAATACCAACCAAGTAATTAGCGCCCAAGTTTCTTTCGGGTCCCAACTCCAGTATGAGCCCCAAGCTTCGTTAGCCCAAACCGCACCGGCAATAATGCCAACTGTCAGTAAGGGGAATCCTAAACCGATGATGCGATAGCTAATGTTATCAAGAGTTTCTGCTAGATTCAATCGCTGGGGCGAGAGAAGTTCTGCGGTTTGAGTTGGGGCAGTTGATGCGGTTTGAACGGTGGCTAATTCGAGGACTGCGGTGGTGCCCAAACCGTTATTGTTGGAGTTGAAAGAGGGTTCGCTGAAAACTAATGCGCTGTCGGCGCTGGTTTCTGCATTTTGAGGTTCGGGGTTTTGAGGGCGTTGGAGGCGGTAGTTGCTGTTGCGGTTGCTGTTGGTGCCGAAGGAACTACCGGTGAGTTCGATTTTTTGGCCGCGGGTGACGATTAAAAATGCGATCGCCAGTAGCGCTCCTACCATTAAAGTTGAGTAACTAAGCATCATGACGCTAACGTGCATCATCAGCCAGTTTGATTTGAGGGCGGGTACTAGGGGCTCTGCAGATTGCATGGTTGCGGGCAGAGTCAGGGCTGCAAAGGCGGATATTGCCATTGCTACGGGGGATGTGGCTACTCCTACTAAGCGGGAACGACTCATGTTTTCCGCGACTAGGTGGATGGCGGTGATTCCCCAAACTAGGAAAAATAGGGATTCGTAGAGATTGCTTAAGGGGAAGTAGCCGGCTTCTATCCATCGAGAACCGAGTAAAGCGGCGATGGATAGGTTGGCGACGGCCATTCCTGCGGTTCCTAGGGCCCCCAGGTAGGGAATGCCGGGGAATGCTGCGCCAACCCAGTAAATGAGCATTGTGGAGAACAAAACGGCAAAGGAGATGTTGTCCAGCCAGTTCTGGAGTACGACCAGATCCATAAAAATTACTCCGGTAGTGTTTTTACTTATTTTTGCTAACTAGATCGATCGTACTGGGGTTAGGCAGTTTTGGGTTTGGGATTTTGAATTTTTGTGGCAATTATGAGTGATTGGCTGTTGTTGAGGTGCGAGTGGGCGATCGACTCACCAAGGATTGCCAATCATTCTAAAAGCAGACCAATAATAAGGATGAGAGAAATTCTGACTCGTCGTGTTTGCCAATTCCGGGGGTAACGGCAGATTGCCAACAGAAGTGTGCAACATCCCCCCTTCAATTCGCACTTCTTGGCGCAACATCGCTAATTGCGCTTGCCGCAGTGCTTCTGCTTTAATCGGAGCAGTTTTTAACTGCCCGTAAAACTCCGTCATCAATCCTAAACTGCCCTCGTCGCTGACATACCAAAGAGTCGCCATAGCCGATTTAACCCCGGCTTGCACGGCTAACCCGCCAAAGCCCAACTCGGCCTCTCGATCGCCCACAGCAGTCTTGCAAGCACTCAAAACTAACATTTCCACTTGCGGGCTGTGCCAATTCATTTGCCGCAACTGATCCAAACGCAATTTAGTATCCCACAACTGAATAAAGGATTGGCTGGGATCTCCCGATCGAAATTCGGCGTGAGTAGCCAAGTGAATCATCCCAAAAGGCTGCTGCTGGCGCTGCGATTTCAAATTGGCCAGGGTGAAAGCTTCGTTCAAGAAAGATTTACCCGGCCACTGCTGCGGGGTGATTGTCGATACTTCTATTTCCACCGCAGGCAAAGGACTCATCTCTGGAAATTGCGACGCCCCCATTGCCAGAACTTGGGTATTTTTGAAATTGGCGGGGCTGGTATCGGTCAAACTCAGACTCGGCATCGATCCCACACTGTAACGCTCTACCAGAAAGCCTTTGCCGTCGTGCAGGGCGCCCATCGGTATCGATCGCAACCCCATATCTGAGATAAAAGATAAATTCTCAATGCCTTTGGCTTGCAGTTCTGCTTCCAGCGGCGCTACCATCCACTGGTAGAGTTGCTGAGCCAAGGGCAAATAACTTTTAGTGTTGCGCTTTACCGGATTAGTCAGTTCATCGCGAAATTTCCGAACAGCTTCCATTACCTCGGCGCGAGAGGTTCCAGGGACGCGCTGGCGAACGGGCACACCTTCCGGGGTGATCACCATCATTTCCAGTTCGTCAGAGGCTTGAATTTGCTGTTCTACGCGCAAGATGGGGGAACTGCTGTAAGGCCGATCGACTGTAGAACCCCTGGGTACGAAGCTGATATAAATGAGAGCGGGTTTGATACCTGTGGCTTGTTGGACACTGCGAAGGGTATTTTGGGCATCTTCTAAGGTGGCGATCGTATTTGTTGATGGCAAATTTAGGTAATCGACAAACTCACTGGTAAATCTCTCCTCGACGGGAAAAATAACTGCGCCGACGTTAGTTGGCAACTTGGAAGCTTCAAGATTCCCAAACGCGGGAGGTGAAATGCGCTGTTGCAAGGAATTAGATATCTGGTTTTGCTCTTGCAAGCTGGGCGAAAATAAAGGATTTGTACTGGGTGGCTGGTTGGCTGCGAGCTCCGGTGTCGGTATCGGTGCGAGATTTATGGGCGCAGCAGCAGGCGCAACCACTGGATTTTGAGTAATTGTGGGTGCGATCGGCACATTTGATACCGGTGCTGGATTTTGAGTAATTGTGGGTGCGATCGGCACATTTGATACCGGTGCTGGATTTTGAGTAATTGTCGGTGCTGGTGGCACATTTGATATCGGTGCTGGATTTTGAGTAATTATCGGTGCGATCGGCACATTTGAGACTGGCGCTGGATTTTGAGTAATTGTCGGTGCGATCGGCACATTTGAGACTGGCGCTGGATTTTGAGTAATTGTCGGTGCGATCGGCACATTTGGGACTGGCGCTGGATTTTGAGTAATTATCGGTGCGATCGGCACATTTGATACCGGTGCTGGATTTTGAGTAATTATCGGTGCGATCGGCACATTTGAGACTGGTGCTGGCGTTGGCGTTAATGTTTGTGCTGGCGCTGGTGCGGGCGCTGGCGCTGGCGTCGGCGTTAATGTTTGTGGGGGGGCTGGTGCGGGGGCTGGTGCGGGCGCTGGTGCGGGCGCTGGTGCGGGGGCTGGTGCGGGCGCGGGTGCTGGTGCGGGCGCTGGTGCGGGCGCTGGTTCTGGTGCGGGTTCTGGTGCGGGCGCTGGTGCTGGTGCAGGTGCTGGTGCTGGTGCTGGTGCGGGGGCTGGTTCAGGTGTTGGCGCGGGTGTTGGCGCGGGTGTTGGCGCTGGTTCAGGTGTTGGCGCTGGTTCCGGCGTTAGTGTTTGTAAAGGTGCAGGTGCTGGCGCGGGTGCTGGTGCTGGTGCAGGTGCTGGTGTTGGTGCTGGTGTTGGTGCTGGTGTTGGCGCGGGTGCTGGGGCAGGTGCAGGTGCTGGTGTTGGTGCTGGTGTTGGTGCTGGTGTTGGTGCTGGTGTTGGTGCTGGTGCTGGCGCGGGTGCAGGTGCAGGTGCAGGTGCAGGTGTTGGTGTTGGTGCAGGTGCAGGTGCAGGTGCTGGTGTTGGTGCTGGTGTCGGCGCTGGTGTCGGCGCTGGTGAGGGTGTCGGCGATATTGAAGAAGCAGTAATGTTAATTTGCGTCGGCTGTACTATCTGAGGGGTGGGGCTGAAATAACCTCCCTGTGTAATAACATTTTCCTTCTTTGGACCCCCAGTGGCAATGCTGCCAGCAGTACCGTTGAGTTTGTTATAGTCGGCCCCGACGCTGAAAAGAGTGTTCGAGGCTTCGCCACCGTGGCGAATGGTGATATCTCCACCATTGGCGCTACCAGTAGTGGATGCGGAAATGCTGCAAGCTTGCGACAAGCAGTTGTTATCGTTTGTGAAAGTGCCTGTAGCTCGGAAATTACCGCCGGCTGTAATGTCAATCTCTCCTCCACCTGTTCGGCCTTCGGTGTTGATATGGGTTACTTCTATGTCGTTGCGCGCGTTGAGGGTGACTTCGCCGCCTTGTTTTTCTTCGGAGTTGGCGTCTATGAATCCTGTTTGAATGCTGCTTGAGGGTGCTGCAATACTAACGCCTCCGGCGTTGCTGGTTTTGTCGATCGAGCTTGCGTTGATATTGCCTGTTTCTACTTTTCCTGTACGGCTGGTGACGGTGATGTTGCCGCCTGCGGTGGTGTCGGAGTGGGAGTCGAGATCCGCAGTGCTAATGTCGCCACTAGCTTCTAGGGCGATCGCGCCGCCTTGCGAACTTGTCAGGTTTCCGCTGGCTGCAATGGTGTTGGCTGCTTGAATTTCGATCGCCCGAGCGTTTGCATCTTTTAGTGCCACGTCCCCCGCAGCTACGGCTCGGTTAGACGCCGTGAGTACCACTTCACCGCTGGCATTGAGGCCGATCCCTGTAGCGTTTGTTTCACCGATGCCCGTGAGCAGTTCGGGCAAGGATGCGATCGGCAATGTCGAATCTGTCGCGCTGGATGTTCTAGTGCTGCTCGTCCCCGAGGGCGGCTCGATTTCCAAACTCAGCAAATTGCCTCGCTGGCTGACGCGCACTAAATTTGTCCCGGAGACTGATGCTACGGTAATTTGACCGCCTGGGGCCGAAAGGCTGCCGGTGCTGACAACGGTGCCGCCGAGCAAGGTTAAGTTCTGCCCTGACTTGACTGCTAAGTCTGCCGTGCTGATAATTGCCCCTGCTCGATCGGCCCCAAAAGCAAAGGAACTGGGCGCGCCTGTCAGAGATGTGTAGGCGCTAGTACCGACAGCGTTAAACGAGTTTGAACCAAATCCAATAGCGGTGGCGGTGGTTGCTGTGAAAGAAGCCGGCACGTTTAAGCTGGCACTGTTGCCAAATATGATGCCGGATGGATTCATCAGAAACAAGTTAGAATTGCCGCCGGTTACTTGAATTAAGCCGTTAATAATCGAGGGTTTACCGCCGCCTATGCCCGCTAAAATGTTGCGAATGTTGGGGTTTGATATAAAGTTGGCAATCTGATTTTCCGACAAGCCGAATTCTGTAAAACTGTGGAAAAGATTTGCTTTATCGCTCGATAATTGTCCGCCTTCAATATCGAAGCGAGTTGGCTGCCCAGGAGTTCCGTTTTGCGCTGCGGGAGTGACGGTAGTACCCGTTGCGTCCGCCGCTGGCACAATTGTTTGACCTTCAGCTTTTGCTTGCACAAAGTAAAGATTTATTAAGACTATTTGCAGAGCAAGTGCCAGTTTGCTTATTCTTGCTTTAGATAGGGATTTCGACGTTTTTTGAATAATTTTGACGGTTTTCATAGGTTTTTAATGGGTAAAATATATAAATCACAGAAATTAGGTAAAGAAATTGGCTTTGTAGAAAAAACTTGGGTTGACGGCTGTGTCACTAAATATCTGCACATCTGTGCTGTGTCTGGTCAATGTGCCTAGAAGATTGCAAATTTACCCCTCATTTTCAGAGGTGGTATTTGTGAGTTATTCTGTCAGTCTTATTGCTAAGTAAGGTTTGCCTGGTAATTGTTCACGTTTCCTTGTTAGGAAAGCGATACGCTTGGCTATAAACCTGTTCACTCGTTCCTTAATCGCCTTCGACAGTGCATAATGCTGGCGTTTACATCACGGTGTCGTGACCAGATGAACGTAGTCAGTTAAGATGCTTGACTGCAGGTTCCGATGTTGTACAGGTGCTGACTAGGAATGCCAATATCTGCATAGGTTTTTCGGAACGGTTGAAGACGCTATATTTATGAAGCAACCGGGTTTCTGACTGCAAGTGCTTTTAGGAGTCAATGGGTAGAATTGGCTTCTGCTTTTGCAATTTTCTCAGCGTATCTTCTCCACAATCTAAATATAACTCGAAATGCCTAGGCTCTGTATCTTCCGCATGACATATTAATAAAAAAAAACAAAAACGGCCTTCATAGAGGCACTCCCACCCGGAGAAACCTGGTTTTTTAACTATTATTGAGAGTCTGAAGGAAGTATCGGGCTTCAAAAACTAGGTTTCTGCGTCCAAGACTGACTCGGAAACATCCCAAAATATTTTATACAAAACAAAAAATACTCTACACTTGCCGAAAATTAAAATTCTGAAAATAAGAAATAAGAAGGGTCAGAAGACAGAATTCAGAATTCAGAATACCCCATGCCTGAAGTGAGGGTTAACGGTCACGGAAGTGATTTTTTGTGACCCACCATTAAAATCGGGGGGCTTAAGCCTCGATTTTCGATCCTTTCGCACAGAATCCCTTCGATATTCTGGCTGCTGACTTCTGAATTCTTCTTCAGTAAGTCAAATTGTTAGAGTATTCAGAAACCCGGTTTATTTAAATAATAAACCGGGTTTTTGGGTTTATTTGTGTGAGGTTTTGTGAAGTAAAACTCCTTAAATCCGGCTCTATTTCCCTCTTATAGTCAACTCCACTATTGCCGATTTCGCTCGGCGGGTTTTGGATTTTAATCGATCGCCCTGTTGGTGTTTAAGGGGGTGTGCAGGCGGATTTGTGGCAGGATTTAAGAGTTAATTGGGTGAAGTTTGGACAGTGGGCGAGGGACTGGGTGAACCCAGGCGCGGTGAACCCAGGCGCGGTGAAGCAAGGCCCGGTGAAGGAGTGGATTGGGTGGATTTTTTGAGACCGACAAAAGCGTCATAACGGGTGGTACGATCGCCAATGACGGCCGCTGTAACGCCGATCGACCGCGTGGCATCTATCCACATTTTTTGGTTGGGAGGAAACTCCGGCAAAGCTAGGTTTTTCGGGTTGAACGCACTCTCGGTGTCGATGAAGAAATTGCCGTTGTGGGGTTGAAGTTGCGATCGTACTGTTTTCTGGAACAGTTCGCTGCTTAAAAGCGGACTTTTCGGTTCCGGAACGATCGCATCAACCACGGGAGCTCCTACTGTCATAAATGCTACATTGTTCATCCAGCCGCGAGTTACCGTAATCCCTCCAAACGGCGATGTCCATTTAATCGCCGGTTTGCCGCCGACTTGAATTTCCTCCACTCTAAATCCTTTACTTTTCATGGTTTCATCAAGCTGTTTCAGGGATTTGTTCGCGGCGCCCTGGTTATTTGTTTCCACCATAAATACAAATCCGGCAGCAAATTTGTCTCTCGGATTCTGCGCGGGCGCTGGTATTAATGATAGAGAAAATTCTCCCGCCATCCAGTTCATCAAGTCTTTATCTAAATCCATGCCGGTAGTGGATTTTAAACCTGTGCGTAAAACTTGGGGATTAATCGGGGAAATCGGGTTTGCCTCGGCTCCTAATACGTAGTCTTGCCACAAACGCTGCAAGTTGCCACCGGATACCATCATTATTGTATTGCTAGGCAGGCGGTTAACCATTTTTAGAGCATTGTTTTCTACTGCTATCCTTCTGGTAGAATCTGGTTTTAGCCAAGAGACTGATTTGAAGGCAATTCCTTCTAAATCCAGCGTCGCTGTAGTGGCAAATCCTTGATTTTGTTGCAGTTTTTCGAGGCTTTCTGGCGAAATTTCGCGGGCTGAGTTGGCGGCGGCATAGGCGGTGGCAACGGGCATATTGACGTAGATTTGACCGAAGGCACCCGGACTTTTTATTTTGTCTATGGCGTCTGCATAGCCAGGGGTTTTTGCTAGGGAAGGTTCGCCTTTGTAGGTGTCGATTATTCTGTCTGTAGCGCTAGGATCTGTGGTGACTGCTAGATACCTGGTTCCCAATACCGCGACGGAGAAATTGCGATCGGGTACGCCTTGAGTTTCTGTGACTTGCACGCCTTTATAATTACGCTCAACAATTTTTCCTTGGCTAAGGGGTCTGGGTTTTGCTAATAATTCTTTGGCTTTGATCGGGTTGGCAATTGGCAGGATAATTGCCACTGACTGTTGAATTGGCGGAGATGGGGGCGTGTTGGGTGCCGGCGAGGGGGCTGGTATAGCTATTTTGTTGCGGAGAAAGGCTACCATTGCTGTGTTACCCACCCAGGGTTGAATGTCTTGCTGGTAGGCGTAGCCGTTGCTTGTGAGCAGGCGATCGCGCATTTGAGTTAAAAACCTCTCAAACGAAGCTTTTGACTCCGGCGTCCCAAACTCTCGCAGTCTATTCCACTGCGATTCATCGGTGGTGAGGGATAGGGCCATCATCGTATCTTGCGGGACAACCGTTGCCCCCGGCGGCAAATCTTTGGCTGGCCCACGGGAAATGACGAGGTAGTAGGTGACAAAGCCTAAACCGATCAGAAGTGTGGCGGCTCCGATCGTAAACAGCAGGGAAGATTTATCTTTCTTAAACATTATTCGTAAGGTTCGGGTGCTCGCAACATCATAAATTATATTGGGGATGGGCATGGGGCATGGGGAATTGGGCATGGGGCATGGGGCATGGGGCATTGGTAATTTGTTGTTTTTTATTTGTTATTAGAAAAACTACTAACCAGTAACCACTAACCACTATAGTCCTAGACGCAGAAACCGTTTTTTTACTAAATACTGGATTTGAACGTTGAATCCTGGTAAAAAACCTGGTTTCTGTCGAATTTACGCATAAGCCCTACACTAACTACTCCCGATCCCCAATTCCCGATGCCCGATGCCCGATGCCCGATGCCCTAAAGTTAGTTTCTGGCCTTAAAGTCTTTAAAGATAGTTTGAAACGAGTACATCAGCCGGTGCACATCGTTTGTGGCTCTCGGAAAGATGTTGAGTTCCCATTTTTTGCGAGCGGTAGTTAGCAGTTTGGCTACGGGTTGGGAGTAACTGTTAGAAATGAAATAGCTGCCGCCTTCGTAGCGAATGTCTGACGCTAAGCCGATAAAAGCACCAGCCATTTCTAGTTTTAGTTCCGAGGTGCTGTGTTCGGATTTTATTGCTAAAATTACCTGCGAGTGCCGGGGTTCGCGGTTGAGCAAGCGGCAGATATTTGCTTCTTTTTGATATAAAATTAAAACGTTGCAGTTGTGCAGAACTCCGGCTCTACCTTGGACTTTTACTCCTAGGTGGACTTCCAGGGCTGGTTTGTCGGGAAATTCCACAACAGCATGAGTATAGGGATGTGCAGTTCCGTGGATTTTTCCCGCTGTTTTTCTAAATGTTAAATATTTCGGTGTTTCGTCGTCTAAAACATTGTTGTAATAAATAGTACCGCCTTCATTAGCAACTGCTTTTAGCAGAATAGTGAAGAGGTAAGTGTCAAAAATTCTGGCTTGTTCTGCCGCTGTGTTAAATTCGGGATCGATCGAGCTTTTTAATGTGCTTTTAATCTCGGAATTGATGGCGTAGTTGCTGGGCCCGGAGGGCAGTTTTTCCAGCAAGTGCTTGAGGGCGATCGCCTGTTTGTGACGGGGGGCTGTGACGCTGGAGGTAAACTCAATGGTTTTGGCAGTTTCGGCACCTGAATTGGCAAAGGTAATTTTTGTGCCGAGGGGAGAGGTTTCTGATTCTACTTTCAAGAAATAAGCAATTTCGTCTTCCATTTCGGAAGTGTTGACCGTCGCTTGTTCGACAGCATTAATTAACAGCAAAAGTTGTTCTTTTGCGGTATAATCTTCTATCTTGAGCAGGGGTGTTTTTCTTTTGAGCCATCGCTCTTCAATTACTTTGCCTATCTCTACAGTATCCGCTACTTGTTGAACCACCCAACCCAAATTAAACTCATCCAGAATTGCCGCCAGTTCCTGATAGAGTTTGGCGTACTCGATCTCGTCCATAATGGTTTCTGCACTGCACACTATTCTGATTATACAAGCAGATTTGATTTTTTGGTCAAGTACCCTGCCGATTTTAGGTTTTAAATTTTAGGATGACTCTCACGGATGAATCCTAGGGCTTTTCGGTCAACACTCAACAGTTAGCAGTCAACAGTCAACAGTCAACTGCCAATTAGCAGTAAGCTATTCTACGACATTTGTAGCGATCGAACTATGGCAACTATCAACGACAACTACCTCAAACTCAAAGCTGGCTACCTGTTTCCCGAAATTGGGCGCAGGGTGAAAGCCTATGCAGAGGCGAATCCCGAAGCGCCCATCATTCGGCTGGGGATTGGCGACGTGACGGAACCGCTACCGGCTGCTTGTCGGGAGGCGATGGTGAAGGCGGTGGAAGACATGGGTTCGCGGGATACCTTTAAAGGATACGGCCCGGAACAAGGTTATGAGTGGCTGCGGGAGAAAATTGCCGAGCACGATTTCAAGTCGCGGGGATGCGATGTTGATGCTTCGGAAATCTTTATTTCTGATGGTTCTAAGTGCGATTGTGGCAATATTCTCGATATCTTTGGCAACAATAACACGATCGCAGTTACAGATCCAGTTTATCCGGTGTATGTAGACACTAACGTGATGGCCGGACACACGGGAGATGCGAACGAAAATGGCGAATACGGCGGCTTGGTTTACCTGCCAATTACAGCGGAAAACAATTTTACTGCCCAAATTCCCACCGACAAAAAAGTCGATTTAATTTACTTGTGTTTCCCGAATAACCCGACGGGGGCAACTGCAACTAAGGAACACTTGCAAGCTTGGGTAAATTATGCTAAAGCTAACGGTTCGATTATTTTCTTCGATGCGGCTTACGAAGCGTATATTACCGATCCGAGTTTACCGCATTCTATCTACGAAATTGAAGGGGCGCGGGATTGTGCGATCGAATTTCGTTCTTTTTCCAAAAATGCTGGTTTTACGGGTACTCGCTGCGCGTTGACAGTTGTACCGAAGACTTTGACTGGAAAAGCAGCAGATGGTTCCGATGTCGAAATTTGGAAGCTGTGGAACCGCCGCCAGTCTACTAAATTTAACGGCGTTTCTTACATCGTGCAGCGCGGTGCAGAGGCGGTTTATTCTGAGGCTGGCAAGGCACAGATTCAGGCATTAGTCAATTTTTACATGGAAAATGCTGCGATTATTCGCGAGAAATTGACAGCGGCGGGAATCGAGGTTTTTGGTGGCGAAAATGCACCTTATGTGTGGGTGAAAACGCCTCACGGTTTGTCGAGTTGGGATTTCTTTCAGAAGTTGCTGGAAACTTGCAATGTGGTGGGAACTCCGGGTTCTGGTTTTGGTGCGGCGGGTGAGGGTTATTTCCGCATTTCGGCGTTTAACAGTCGGGAGAATGTGGAGGAGGCGATGAGACGGATTGTGGAGAAGTTTAAGGTGTAAAAGCGCGAGAGATAAGTCTTTTTGGGGCCGGGTTCTTCGGCCCACCCCACAAGAAAATTGATCTCTTCTGGAACAGGCATCTTGCCTGTTCATGCAAAGGCTGAAAAATGTGAGTTATAATCAGCTTACTGCCGAATTTTCAGGCAGCCACTCCACAAATTCCTCGAAGTTTACGAGCTTGGGTAAAGTTAGAGTTATAGGTTTTCAGAATTACTGATAATATAAATTATATCTCTATCCATCTGCGTTTATCTGCGTGCATCTGCGGTTACAAACTCCCAATCTGCCAGTAGTGCCAGATTCAGACAATTTAAAATACTGGATTTAATCGGGCGCTTTTCATCCCAAAATACGATCGCTGAATAAAAGTTAATCGCCGCCGGTGAATTCAAAAGCTCAAAAGTTTGACGCGCAACTCCCTCGTCGTCAAAGCCGAGAAAGTAAACAGTATCATCAAAAACCACAGGTTTATCAGCTATTTCACCGATCAACCTAAAATCCAGTTTTTTATAAAGCCCGCAAATCGCAATTTTCCAAAGTTTGAAGGTATAATCGCCAACTCCAAAAATCGAAAATCGAGGGTTGTTTTGATAAATTTTGCTTTTTCGATTATCTAAATATTGCCCGCAATCCTCCAGATAGCGCCCGGTTTTAGGAGCTATTTTTTTGATATTTTCAGTTGACTCCCCGATAAATTTTTGAGTAATGAGCATATATCGATCCGTAGCATTAATTCGATTTTGAGCAACACCAGAGCCTTTGATTAGCGGAAACAGATAAGTGTCCTCAATATCGACAACTTCTCCGAATGTATTTACAAAATAATTGTCTATTTTGCGAAACTCCATCACGTTAGAACAGTCGTGCTTTACACCCGATCGCCATTTTGTCCCTGAATTCACAGCATATAAATTACTCAATTTACTGAAAGAATTTATATCCTTAACCAAGAGATTGTTGTGATATCCAATTCGGTGACAGTCTGAAGTTTCTAAACTGCTAAATACATCGCAGAAGTAGTTTCGCGAATGAGCATCAAATTTGCAGACTAACAAACAAGCATCAACATTTGCATCAAAATATTTTTTAGCATCTATTTTGTAAGTTGCACAGTCAGCGAGATTGAGTTTTTGAGAGTGAAGGTAATTCAATAACTTTCTAGCAGTCGAAGTCTTGCAAAGCATCGCTAGATCGGCATCGCGCTTTTGCAGCCATTGCACCGCCTGAATCAGCATCCATTCTGAGATATCGAAGTTACTCTTACCTGTGAGAGCATCTAAGCCACTGTGATTTTGAAAATTGTTTTTTTTAGGTAAATTTTCGCTACCAATAGTTCCTTGTTGCGAGTTGGTCACCCACGGAAAGTTGCCGAGTACAAGCAGTCGAGTGCTACATCGATCGACTAATGATTTCCAATCAAAATCAAAGAAATCTCCGTGCCAAATATCGCATCTCTCATCCTGAAATAATTGCTTATTTAGTCTGACTTCTTTTAAGTAATTTTGATTTATTTCAACCCCGATAATTTTGGCTGCGGATGGAAACGAACGTGCAGCAGCTTGAATAAAATTACCGATACCGCACGTCGGCTCAATTATGGTGCCAGGATTGACATTAAGTTCTACTAATTTTCGACATACCATCTCGGCTAATGCCGGCGGTGTCTGAAAATCGCCGTATTCTAGTTTGGTTTTGCGATTGTTAGAACTCATTGGTTAGATTTATAAACTGCGATAACACCTTCCTGTTGTCCGGCACGCTCAATGACCCTTCCATACTGAAGTCGCCATTGCAACGCATTAGAAATGGTCAAAAAACCTTGCAAGGGTGGGTTTCTCAGTATTTCGTCTGCAATGTTACCTGCTTCAATTTCGTCAACAGGTAGATTTTTGTCAAACATGAAAGCAAGCAAATCATCTTTATTGCCTTCGTTATCTAAAATATAGCGAATTCCACGGGTCATTTGAAAATCTGCTGTTCTTTCGGCACTAACGTAAATTGTATGCAAAATATTCAGCGTTGCAGTTCGGATGGTACTGTTGTCTGTCTTTTCGTAAACAAAGATAATCAGTGAATATCCCAGCCCAAAAATCTTTTGCCTTGCAGATTTGAAAGGACATGACGACTGCGGTTGCCTAACACTTGTTACCTTCACGTCAACCAATATCCCTGGGAAATCGATGCCGCTTGCTGAATTGCCATCTATAAATTCATATTGCTGCTTGAGATAGAGTTTGAACTTTTGCTCCAAATATGTTCCAACAGCCTTTCCGTCTGTGATTCCGTAAAGCAGAGGTTCCGGGTGTTGAGACTCGGCTGCTGAAAATATTGCCGCCTCAGAACAAAGAATTTCTACGGTCAGAGTTGTCATTTTGATGAACCACCACATTTTTAATTGGCTGAGAAGGTAAACAGTATCATTATTATTTGCCACTCTTAATATTCTATCGATCGCCCTCGCTGGGAAAACCAAATTGGTCTGGTAATTCATCGGAAGTAATTTGCAAAATCTTTAACAACTTCTTGTATTGAACAGGCGTTAGCTTCGGTACCGATCGCCCAGATTCCCAGTTCCTTACCGTCGCTTCCGTAACGCCAAGTGCTTCTGCTAGCTGCTTTTGAGTCAAAAACCGCTGAACTCTCAGTCGCATTAGGGGCGATCGCTCGGCTCTTTCTGAGATTTCCATAGGCTATTTGTTACTTTATGTTAAATAATGCACGGTTTTATTAAATACGTTGACGCATACCGTTATTTGATTTACGCTTGTAGCAATAGAGATTAGACAGCACCAGCTAAGCCACTTGTGCTGTAGGGGAATTGCTGTCTTTTCTTCAACTTGTTATTGTACGCGGTTTTACCGTTACAAAGCATCAAACCTATCCAAAATTATTGGTCAAAGCTATGTTGCAAGATTCATCATCGAACCAAACATCGCCGAATGTTTTAACCAACCAAACCTTTGAGGCCGATCGCGAAGCAGTCCGTCACGTCATCATCGGTTCGCCGCTGGGGGTACGGCGAACTATCCACCAACTGCACGCATTGCGCTACGAGGAAGCTGTTCGTTGGACTCATCCGATCGCGATTCCCGACAATCGCATCATTATTACACCCGATCAGGGAGAAATCATGAGTCTGTTAGTCAAATTAATCCGGTTGCAATGAAGTCTAAATGTGCGATCGATGTTTCTAGAATTGAGTCAAAAGTGCGATCGCGAATCTCTTCTCGTTGCCCGTGCTAAACTCAACAGATATATCCAAAAACTCTTGTGGGGTAGGCATCCTGCCTGCCCTTGGCACAAACTTAACAACTAGCTCGCAATTCAGCTTATGATTGTTATCACCCCCGTGCTCAAACCTGTTAGCCAGATCGAGCTTACTCCCGGTAGTGTCATAACTATTCCCAATATAACTTGGCTGGAATTCGAGTCGATTTTGCAGGAATTAGGGGAAAAACGAAGAACTAGAATTGCCTACAGCAACAGTACCTTAGAAATTATGGTTCCCTTACTAGATCGGGAAATTCCGAAAGATTTAATTTCCGATATTGTAAAAAAATTACTCAAGTCAGCGGGCAGAAGATATGAACCTTTTGGTTCTACTACTTTCAAACGGGAAGGTGCAGCAGGAGTTGAACCTGATGCTTGCTTTTATATTCTAAATTATCAGCGGATGATTAGCCGCCGCCGACTTTTACCGGATGATCCGCCGCCCGATTTAGCAATTGAGACGGATGTTACTTCTAAAACTAAGATCGATGCCTATAAAATTATTGGAGTTCCAGAAGTATGGGTTTATGACAGCGGCCGACTTCGCATTTATTTGCTGCAAGATGGAGAGTATTTAGAATCCGATATTAGTCCGAATTTTCCAGAAATCGCGATCGCCCAACTGATTCCTGCTACAGTGGAACGTGCTTGGCAGGTTGGAAATTTGCAAGCGCTAGAAGAATTTGAAAGTGCGATCCTCTCCGAGGGCTTCGCTAACGGCTAAACTCGTAGGAGACGTTACGCACTTCGCACTTCGCCTCCAAAAAATCACACACTTACTGCCAAATTGTCAACCCCTAAAGGTCGATAAATAGTATCTCTTTGCTGATAACTCCGCCCCAAAGAACTAATCGCATTTTGCAAATCTTCGACAGATTGACAACTGCCGCCAACCGCACCGGCCATCGTCGTAATGTGCTCTTCCATCAATGTGCCGCCGATGTCGTTGCAGCCCCATTTCAGCGCTTCTGTAGCTCCATCTAAACCTAATTTTACCCAACTCGGTTGATGATTGGAAATCAAATTGCCTAAGAAGATTCTCGATACAGCGGTGAGTAACAATGTATCTGCTAAAATTGGTTGGTTGCGACCGACTCGACTCCGCAAAGGAGCCGGTGCTTCTTGCCCGACAAATGGTAGTAAAATAAATTCTGTTATGCGTGCTGGATAGTTTTTGTCGATCGCAGTTTGTTGGAGCGATCGCACTTTTTCTAAATGCAAAACCTGCTGTTGGGCCGTCTCAATATGCCCGCAAAGCATCGTACTCGTTGTCGGCAAACCGAGACTGTGAGCAGTTCCCACAATTTCCAGCCAAGTTGCCGAATTGAGTTTTTCCGGGCAAATCACCCGTCGCACAGCATCGTCGAGAACTTCCGCAGCGGTTCCCGGCATCGAACCAACTCCCGCATCCTGCAAAGCCGAAATTACATAGCTGAAACTAAGATTATCTTCTCTGGCAATAAATTCTATCTCTTGAGGTGAAAAAGCGTGCAAGTGCAACTGAGGAAACTTATCCTTAATAGTTTTCACCAATTGCACATAATAAGGCAAAGATGCGCCATTGAGCTTAGCTTGAAGATTTAAGCCCCCCTGCATACAAATTTCCGTGGCACCCCGCTGCACTGCATCAGTTGCCTTTTCCTGAATTTGAGCTGCGTCTAACCAAAAAGCGCCCTCATCTCCCTCGTCGCGGCGGAATGCACAAAAACTGCAATGCTGCTCGCAAATGTTAGTAAAGTTAATATTTCGATTGATAACGTAGGTGACAGTATCCCCTGATTGTCGGCGACGGAGCAAGTCAGCGGTTGTTTGAATAGAAGCTCGCGCGTCTGGCTCTGTTTGCTGCAAAAGTACCAATGCCTCTGCAGAAGAAATGTTATAACCTTGTAAAGCTCGATCGAGAATTGCATCCACAGTTTTCTTTTTAACTCAGCTACAGAATTACTGACTAGAATTAAGGCGTTTTTATATTTTAACTAATCAATTATGGAGGAACGATATTTTACAATCTCAAGTGCTACTAAACTATTCTTGACTTTCTGAACACTGAAATTATGGGCAGCTACCAACCAAATCAGGTCTTGCCAGTGCCGTCGGGGCCTTTGCAAATTCCTGCTATACAGACTTTCGGTTCAACTTTTGTACACGCAGGCAAACCGCCAATTTATTTTTCCCTGGTAATTCCCACCTACAACGAGTACAAGAATATCCAGAGTATTGTGGAAAAATTGAGCCAATTGCTCGATGGTATCCTTCCCGGCGACTACGAATTAATTGTAGTCGATGACGACAGCCCCGATCGCACCTGGGAAGCCGCCCTGTCCCTGACACCGGAATATCCGCAATTGCGGGTAATGCGCCGGGAAGAGGAGCGGGGACTTTCCACAGCGGTAATTCGCGGATGGCAGGTCGCTCGCGGTGAGGTTTTGGGCGTCATCGATGCCGACTTGCAGCATCCCCCGGAGACGCTGTTGCAGCTTTTAGCAGAAATTCAGCGGGGAGCAGATTTAGCTGCTGCAAGTCGTCACGTGGGCGAGGGTGGGGTGAGCGACTGGAGCGTTGTCAGGCGATTTTTATCGCGGGGCGCTCAAACCGTGGGGTTGGTGATCCTGCCGGGAGTGGTGGGCCGAGTTTCCGATCCGATGAGTGGCTATTTTATGGTGCGCCGCACTTGCATAGCCGGCAAAACCATGAATCCTGCTGGTTACAAAATATTGATTGAAGTGCTCGGCAGAGGCGATATCCGCTGGATTGGAGAAGTTGGTTACGTGTTTCAGGAGCGGCAAGAAGGCGAGAGCAAAGTTACCTGGAAACAGTATATTGACTATTTGCGACATTTGCTTCGGTTGCGGTTTGCCCGCTGGCCGATGGGCCGATTCCTGCGGTTTGGCGTGGTTGGTTTCAGCGGCGTGTTTGTGGATATGGGAGTTTTTTACCTGCTGCGGACTGTCCTTGGTTTGGGGCTGACTCGCAGTGCAATCTTTTCTGCTGAAGTGGCAATTATCAATAATTTCTTGTGGAATGATTTATGGACTTTTCGTGATATTTCTAAGCGGCAGCCTGGAAAGCGCCAGCGCTTGAAACGGCTGTTGAAATTTAATGTGATTTGTTTGATTGGCTTGATTATGAATGTGCTGCTGGTGAATCTGCTGTTTAATGTTTTTAAGGTAAACGAATATTGCGCTAAGTTGATGGCGATCGCAACTGTGACTCTGTGGAATTTCTGGATCAATATGAAACTGAGTTGGCGGGTGACGGACGTTCAAAAATAGTTTTTAGTTTGGCTATTCGTTAGTTGTTAGTGGTTATTGGCACTGACAACTAAAAACTCCCAACTGACAACTGACAACAGCCAACTGCCAACTGCCTTGAGATGAATGAATTAATGATTAAGAACAAACAACTGTTGTTGCTATTTCTGTGGACGGCAATCGCCTTTATTTTGCGCTTTGCCAATTTAGACTCGAAACCGCTGTGGACTGACGAGTTTTCCACTCTAGTTTTTAGTTTGGGCAACAGTTTTCGCGGTGTGCCGATCGATCGCGCGATCGACCTTTCTACATTATTACAACCCCTACAATTGCGCCCCGATGCTGACACCGCCGACGTGCTCCGCAATTTGCTGCTAGAAAGCAACCATCCACCAGTGTATTTTATGTTTGCCCACTGGTGGATGCGACTGTTTGGGCCGACCGAGGATAGTTTAGTTTGGATTGCGCGAGCTCTTCCTGCGTTATTGGGCGTGATTTCAGTTCCAGCTATCTACTTTGTAGGCAAGTTTGCTTTTAGTTCTCGTTTAGTCGGTCAATGTGCGGCAGCGATGATGGCAGTTTCTCCCTACGGCATTTATCTCGCTCAAGAAGCTCGCCATTACACTTTAGGAATCTTATTAGTTATTGCCTCTCTTTTTTGCCTCACCTTAGCTGCAAAAAAGCTGCAACAGCGCGCTCCCATGCCTATTTGGGCGATGCTGCTGTGGGTAGTTGTTAACTGTGTAGGGATTGCGGCTCACTACTTTTTTGCACTTACTTTGTGTGCCGAAGCAATAGCATTAATTGCTGTAATCTGGCAGCATTTTACTGGAAAGTTGCCAATTTCAAACAGCCAGCAGCCTAATATTTGGCAATTTCAAATCTTGTGGCGGCTTTTCGCAGTAGCCGTGGGCACTTTGGCTGGTGGTTTAGTTTGGCTGCCGGTATTTTTGTCAAATAAATACGGCAGCGAACTAACTAATTGGATTGTCAGCGGCGATCGCACATTTTTAAATTGGATCGCGCCGATTTTTCAAGCTTTAGCTGGATGGATCACTGTCATCTCTCTGCTGCCGGTGGAATCGCCAAATTTGGCAGTAGTAGTTGTATCGGCGATCGTAATGACAGTATTTTTTATATTGGTGCTTCCCATCCTGTTTAGCGCTCTTAAAAAGTCCTTAACAGCGCCCGATACTCGTTTAGGTACTGTTATTTTCGGCGGATTTGTGCTAGGAGCAATTTTCCTATTTTTCAGCTTTGCATATATTCTAGGGATTGACCTAACTCGCGGCGCACGATACAATTTCGTCTACTTTCCGGGGGTGATATTGCTTTTAGGAGCAACCTTGGCGGTTATTTTTAACACACCTACAGCAAAAAGTCAATGGTTTAATTTACGGGCGATCGAAGTTCCTGGCAAAAAAGCAGTGGTGCTAATTTTAGCAATGGGTTTTTTTAGCGGTGTCACAGTAAATTCCAATCTCGGCTATCGCAAATATTACAAACCAGACCTTTTAATTCCGGTTATCAGCGAATTATCGAAAGTTCCCGTGTTAATTGCCACTACTCAAAAGACTCATGTAGAAATAGGAGAATTGATGGGGATAGGGTGGGAATGGGAAAGAAGTTCGGCAACGGATTTTGTAGCGGATGTAACGGATGTAACGGATGTAACGGATGTTAGGAAGAAAGAAGAAGTTAAAGCCTTTGATTCTCCGCTGTTTCTTTTGGCTAATCAGAGAAGGGATGCGCCGGAAATAGCGGCAGGGACTCTTGACAAAACACTCAGTCAATTAGAACGCCCGCTTGATTTGTGGTTGGTTAATTTTCGCGCACCTGTAAATCTAGAAGCACAAAAATGTCAGGTTGAATCGCGCGATTTACCTGCGGTGGATGGGTATGAATATCAAGTTTATCATTGTTCCTGATTTGGCGATCGCCCGCAACTACGATCCGACTTACATCTTGCAAAATTCTCAATAAGTTTTTTATGGGCGGGCTAGAAGCCCACCCCACAAGACAATCCATTCTTTGTGGAACGGGCTTCTAGCCCGTTGCTGACGCGCCCAACCCCTACTCCCCACAAGACAATCAATTCTTTGTGGAACGGGCTTCTAGCCCGTTGCTGACAATGGTACAAGATATCAGATCCGATCGACTAGAAAGAGCGAGCGATAAATTTATAACTCAATAAAGTGACATTGCTAAAGCTATTACCAATAAGCATCACCCCGCTGATGTAGATGTAGGGTGCGCTGGGCGCACCTTACCGCTATCAATACGATCGGGACTGTTCAATCAAACGCTAAGAGTCAGCGGCCAAATGTTTAATTAAGACGCTCATCACTTCACCTGGATTCTGAGTTGGGACAAGCGGACTCCAGTCAGAAACGCAGGCAAAATTATCGCGATGAAAAGAATGAATGACGCGGGAAACCACAGGACGAGAACTGATAATGAAAAGTTTCAAGAGTTCTCGGTTAACTGAAGTTGGCAAGTTTGGTTCTTTAGCAGGGGGCTGATTGAGTTCGGTAGTTGGACTTTCTGGCCCAACCTCGAAAGCAAGTATTAATTCGGTATTGGGTAGCATTTGCCGGATGACTGTCAGGGAAGATTCTGCTTCGCTGCGGCTGCGAAATTGCGCGACGGGTAAGCGCTGAAAGTTGGGCAGCAGTCGGTAAATAATCCAGGCATTCGCAGTTTCTGGGGTGTTCATGGCTGTATTGTAAATTGGGTATGTTTGCCCATAGAAAAGTGACAGAATTGCACCTTTTATTTTTAGTGCAGTCTGTTCTGGCTATGGCTGTGCCTATCACAAGCTATTTAATCGCTTAAATTAGGCGTTTAATTTAATCTGTTATAATAATATGGTAAAAAAAAGGCAACGTCAACGGCAACCAGAAAATGAGTTGCCTTTTCGGAGACTGCGGGAGGACGCTAATTTGAGCCAAGAAGAGTTGGCTGTGCGGATGGGGGTGTCGGCTTCGTCGGTGCGGCGATGGGAAAAGGGAGACGAACCTACGATGACTGTTCGGCAAATGAGGGATTTTTGCCGTTTGGTGGGGGTATGTTTTGATGAGTTGCCGGATTATCTCAGTCGGCGAGTAGATGAGGAGGAGTCATAGGGGGATAGATCGATCGTAACTTTATACAAACAATTCAGTTCCAAATTCATGGTTTTCAAACAACCTAATAAGAATTGTTGCCGCTAGATTGCCGCTCTTGACGCTCCAAAATTAGAAAACTACAATATTGTATTATGCAATGTCCGCTCGATCGACCGTCAAAAAATTAGTTTCTCAAAAATTAGTTCGCAGTACGGACTTGGTGTCCGCTCCGAAATTACGGACACCAAGTCCGCACTACAAACAGTTGGAAGTTAATATCGTCTCAAACAATCTTTATTTAAAAAAACATTATGGCTGGCAAATTCGCTAAAACCACCGTTGCTGTTTTGAGTTTACTTGCGATCGGCGGCGCGGCAACATATCTGTACTCGGATGGTTATTTAGGAGCTGATAGTAAACCCCTAGATAATGCTAAACTGATTCCGAGTGATGCTTTAGTAGGCGGCACGATCGATCTCAACCCTGAGTCTTGGTCAAAGTTACAGAAATTTGGCACACCAGAAGCTAGGGAACTTTTCGATCGAGCTTGGAAAGAGTATGAGAAAGAAGTTGCTAAGGAAAGTCCTCAACTGAATTACGATCGAGATATCAAACCTTGGCTGGGTACTGTTGTCTGGGCTGCATTACCATCAGCTAAAACCCAAGAACAGCAATCGCCTACTCCTGAATTTATCGGGGTAATTACGATTAAAAATAAGCTGAGTATGTGGCAATTAAATCAAAAGCTCAGCAAGATTAATCCTGACGAAAAATTTAAAGAGATTGATTACAAAGGATTTAAAATACTGGAGTCTACTACTAAGAAAGGCGATAAAAGCTACTGCGCGATCGTGAAGCGTTATCTTGTTTGCAGTGACAAAGAGCAAAATGTCCAAAAATCTATTGATATCTACAAAGGACAACCATCTTTAGCAAGCAAGGCAGAAGTTGCCAAAGTATTATCAAGCGATTTAAAAATTGACAATCCAGTAGCTCAATTTTATATTTTTGATAGTTTAGCCTTGATAAAGGAGAGTGTGGCAAATGCTCCTCAAACTCAAAATGCACCGCTGCTCGATCGACCGGAACTATATCCGATAAAGTCTTTAAGCGGCGGTATTGGCATTGATGATGCTGGGATTCGGATTAATACTGTTGCCAATTTGCAGCCGAATGCCACCACTCAAACCAACTTTCAGCCCGCAACTGAAAAAATAATTAGTTATTTTACCCAGCAAACAGTTGCTTTATTTACGGGGAAAGGCATCAATAATAATTGGGGTAGTTTTGTCAGCCAAACACAAAATATTCCAGAATTCAGCCAGGGACTTACTCAAGTTAGAGGAAATTTAGCAGCATTAAATCTCGATTTAGATAAAGATATTTTTGGCTGGATGGATGGAGAATACGGATTCGGAGTAATTTCACTGCCAGACGTATCTTTAGAAAGTACGATCGGGGTAAAAATAGTAATTCAAACCAGCAATCCTGAAGCAGCTAAAAGCACGTTTGCTAAATTGAATGTGCTTGCCCGAGGTAATGGTATAGCCGTATCTGAAAAACAGATTGCCGATCGAGCTATAACTGAATGGCAAGCGCCCAGTCAAGACTTTGTATTGGGACACGGTTGGTTAGATGCAAATTCAGTATTTATCGCTGTAGGGAATGCCAAAACATTACCAGCGATCGCAGCTACATCAAATCCAACCTTAGCACAAAGCGAAAACTTTCAAACAATTACGAGTTCTTTACCAAAGCCTAACAGCGGCTACGGTTATTTCAATTTTGAACAAATTCTGACCATGGTCAATTCTGCTGCATCTAAAAATTTCATCGAGT
Source organism: Microcoleus sp. K1-B1 (assembly GCF_036704705.1). Taxonomy (NCBI): domain Bacteria; kingdom Bacillati; phylum Cyanobacteriota; class Cyanophyceae; order Oscillatoriales; family Microcoleaceae; genus Microcoleus; species Microcoleus sp. K1-B1. Next base: position 105,534 of record NZ_JAUBSH010000011.1, read on the forward strand.
CATCTGTACCCAAAGAAAATATAGCAGAATTCGATCGGACGATCGCGGCTCTTAATTCTGTACGCGGCATAGCCATGACAACTGCAGAAGTAGATAAATCGACGCAGAGGTATGAGATGCTAATCGCACTCAAGCCAGCAACTGCCGGGGCATCACTACAAACTCCGTCAGCTAATTTACCTGCTACTCCGCCCGCTGTTTCACCAACTAATCCACCGACAAATTTACCCGCGAATCCAACAGCAACTCCGTCTCCAATTCCCAACAAAACTACTCCACCGACAAACTTACCTGCGAATCCCACTCCCAGCAAAACTCCTGGGCCGACAAATTTACCCGCGAATCCAAAAGTAACTCCGCCAGCAACTCCAACCAATGCTGACAATGATTTTCGGCAAGCAGTAAATCAAGCAACTCGTGCAGCTTCTTTAACTCAAACTGCCACAACAAAACAACAGTGGCAACAGGTGATTGTTGCCTGGGAACAAGCAATTGCTGGCATGAAAAAAATACCTGCTAATAGTCCTAAATACAAAATTAGCCAGCAAAAGATTGTAGAATATCAAAATAATTTGAAGTATGCGAAGCTGGCGGTCGATCGAGCAGAAGAATAAGTTATTCTGTTTATAAATCGGCGGTTGCAACCGCGTCTACACAAATTGATGCTTTAGTCATTCAAAATCAATTTTGGATAGTGGTAATTGAAAGTAAAGAATATGGTTTCAGTGTTTCGCGGGCGATTCCCCAGATTTTAGCATACATGATGGGAAATCCTTACCCCGAAAACTCTACTTTTGGGATGATAACTAACGGCGAAGAATATATTTTCCTGAAGCTGCTGCGCGGGGAAATAAATCAATATGCGCTGTCAGATTTATTTAGTATTTGCAATAGTCGCAATAATGGCTTAATTGACATCCTCCCCGCCCTAGAAGGGCGAGGATTCCCAAGACTCACGACTTGGGTTTCTGCTTCTGTCCCCTAGGGGATTTCGCACCAGCCTTAACAGATTTACTCTGTTGGGGTCTTACAGTCGCTCCACAGACTGAAACGGCAAGCCCTGCCGCCAAAATATTTTTTGCCGCATTTATATCTCGGTCATGGTGCGTATCGCACTTAGGACAATCCCATTCCCGGATATTTAACGGCATTTTTTCAAAAATGTGACCGCAATTTCCACATCGTTTTGAACTAGGAAACCAGCGGTCAATCTTAATTAAAGTGCGACCGTACCAATCGCATTTGTATTCAAGTTGCCTGACTAATTCGCCCCAACTTGCATCACTTATAGCGAGAGCAAGTTTGGGATTCTTGATCATATTCTTCACAGCTAAGTTTTCTACGGCGATGGTTTGGTTTTCGCGCACCAACCGTGTCGTTAACTTGTGAAGATTGTCTTTTCTCGCATCAGCGATTTCTTGATGCACTTTCGCTACTTTAAGCCGTGCTTTGTGTCGGTTGTTTGACCCTTTTTGCTTGCGGTTTAAAGCTTTTTGCGTTCTTTTAAGCTTTCGATACTTTGCTTTGAAACCTTTGGGATTGGCAATTTTCTCGCCTGTACTTAAAGCGAGCAAGCTTGTAATTCCCAGGTCAATGCCGACTTGGTTCTCTGTTTTGGGTAAGGATTCAATTTCAACCTCTACCAGCAGAGAAACCGACCACCTACCGGACGGTGCAAGCTTTACAGTAATAGTTGATGGCGTTGCGCCATCAGGCAGTGTACGGCTCCAACGAATCGGCAACGGTTGTGTACTTTTTGCCAAGTAGACTTCCCCGTTCCTGAACTTGAATGCCGACTTGGTAAATTCTGCACTGCCACCGTTGCGTTTCTTTTTGAAGTTAGGATATTTTGCCCGTCCATCAAAAAAGTTGGTATAAGCTGTTTGTAGATGTCTCAAGCATTGTTGCAACGGCACACAGCTAACTTCGTTGAGGAAATCTAGTTCTTCAGTTTTCTTCCACTCGGTCAACATTGAAGAAGTCTCAGCATACCCCACTCGTTTCTGTTCTGTGTACCAAGCTTCAGTTCTTACTGCTAAAGCACGGTTGTAGACTAAACGAGTGCAGCCCAATGTGCGCCGCAACAAACTTTCTTGTTCCGGTGTTGGGTATAATCGATAGCTGAAGGCTTTTAGTGTCATTCTTGCTCTTAATTTCTTGTTTCACATAATAACACATATTATGTGAAATAGAGTGCTTTAACAAAAGCTAATGTAAAGCCGTCCTATAAGGACGGGGTTTCAGACCCCATTTTATTGATGAATGGTTATAATTTGCGATCGCATTACTCTTTCCTCACACTATCGGGTACGCCCACCGCCGAAATACCCGATATCGCCTTTAAGTTTTGACACCGAATCAACTCATTAAAATCCAAACTGCGCCCTTCAATTTGCGCCACAGTCTCGATCGCCCCCAGCAAATGTCCGGCCGCTTCCGCTTCGTTGTAACCGCGCCTTCCCGCGACTCTAATCGCCCCCTCGTCAGCATCTAACTCTACTTGGGAACTGCGGTTATGGCGCCAAATTCGAGTCATCGCGAGTCCCGTCAAACCGCCCGCGATCGCAGTGCCGATCGCATCTCCCTGCAACAATTCTACAACTGTCCCGACAATTCCCGCCAGAGCCGCACCTTGATAAATATCCGGTTTAAACCACTTAAAATTGCACAGAAAACTTACATTCCGCAATAGCAGTAAATCCCGCTGCGGCTTAGATAGCAGCCGCCACAAATCAAAATTAATATAAATCGGGCGAGATTGATTCCAAGGCAAAGGAAAATCGCAGTCAATTACCGTTGATTGTTGGGGTTTATTAATAATTTTACACGTCATGCGGCCGGAAGCGGGCATCACATCTAACAGGCGACGAATTTCGGGATCGGGATTCATAAATTTTCGGGAATTGGGAATTGGGAATTGCTTGCATCGGCATAAAAAACAACAACATCCATCAGGGGCCTGTAGGGGCGGGATCACCAACCATAATTGTCTAAAACCTACAATCTCTAAAACCCGCCCTCACTCACCCAAGGGCAAATCGCAATCTGATGCACGGGTGGCCAGAAACCGGGTTTTTGCGAGAATACTTTGTGACAACCACAGATTTGATGAACAACCCGGTTTCTTTGGTTTGAGCGTGTCCATAAGTGAGCTTATGCAAATCAAAGTTGATCTAGGTTATTGGTTGTGTGGGGGCGCGTTTATGTAGATTTTTGACGGGAGTTAAATATGGTTCGTAAAACCCGCGCATACAACTCCATAGAAGATAATTAAGGGTTTTTCTTGGAGGCAGGAGAGGGAGATTCTTGATCTCTCGGAGCCACTTTTTCGGTATTAGTCGAAGGTTTCGGACTGGCAATTGCTGGGGCAACTGACGGCTTTGAATTTGCGGCTGGGGATGCCGGTGATTTTGGAGATTCAGGGGCTGTTAGCGGGGCAGCAGGGGCTGTTTTAGCGCCTAAAATGCTGGCGTCTCCGGTGTCGAAGGTACCGGCGATGCAAGCGATCATCATTGTCGCTAAAGTGCCGACAAATAATGCTTTCCAACCGAGTTCGGAGATGTCTTTGCGGCGGGATGGAATTAGGGCGATCGTGCCGCCGACAAATATGCCGACGGAAGCTAAGTGGGCAAAGCCGGAAAGGGCGTAACTGACAATTAAAACTGTACGATCGCTCACGAGTCCTTTTGCCGATGCTTCTGCTAAACTTTGATAGGGCGGAATCGCTGTTTCTAACAGCCGCCGTCCGATGATTACTGATGCTTGCCAAGAGTCGTCAATGGAAACTCCTGTTAATAGCGTCAGGGGATAAAATAAAAATCCCATAATGTTGGCTAAGGTGACAACTTTGAAAAACCCACCAATTGGGCTGGGCAAAATTGCCAGCCAACCAAAGAATTGATTGATTAAAGAAACTAAGCCTAAGATTAAAATCAAAACAGCGGCAATTGCCACTGCCATTTTTACACCGTCCAATGCACCAATTATCGCTGCATCGAGAGGGCTGACTCGTTCGATGGGTTCTCCCCCAACTGTCTCTTGTTGGCGGATCTCACCGTCATTTTCGGAAATTTCTTCGCCCACAAACTCGCGGCCTTGAGGCTTCCGTTCTTCCTTGGGAATGCCTCCCATTGTCAGGGGCACTCCTGTTTCAGGTACTAAGATTTTGGATAGAACAAAACAAGCGGGAATGGCGATAATTGAAGCGGAAACTAAGTGTCCTAAAATATTGGGAAAAACAGGCTTAAGAAAACTGACGTAAATTGCTAAAGTTGAAGAAGCTGCAGTTCCAAAACAGCAAGAGAGGATTGCACAAAGTTCGGAACGAGTCATTTTCGGCAAATAAGGTTTGACGACAATTGCCGCTTCAATTCCTACGAAAATATTGGCCGCGCCGCTGAGGGCTTCCGCACCACTCAACCGCATTGTCGTATAAAAGATTTTGGCAAAAAGTTCGGTGATAATTTGAATCACGCCGATGTTGTATAGCAAGGCCATGAGGCCAGAAAAAAAGATGACTGTCGGTAAAGCTCGAAAGGCAAAAATATATCCTAAATTAACTGCCGGCTCTTTACCAGGTATTGGTACAACATTACTCCCGAATACAAACCTCGCTCCAGCGTCAGCAGCGGTGAATACTCCATCCAGTAAGCTAGTAAACCACTCTAGGGCGATGCGAGTTGGGGGGAACAGGAATACTAAAAATCCTAAGACTAATTGCAGTCCAATGCCCCAGATGATGACGCGCCAAGGTATATACTGAACTTTGCGATTTTCTGAAAAAACCCAGGCGATCGCACATAAGCCAAAAATGCCCAGAAACGAGATAAGATTGTAGATAGACATAAGCCTAGTCCTTGAAATAGTTGAGAATGCCGATCGACGGCTTGCACCACATCAGTTATACTATTCATCTGACGGCAAATGCTAAAAAAAATAACGGGCAGATGAATTACGCACTCAATAGCGTAGTTATGTCATTGCTTAGGTGATTCCGAACTCTGCGGATCTTTAGCAAGCCTTGATTTGCCGTAATTACCAGCAGTTTAGATAGAAACTCTAACACATGGAAGCTTTTGCTCCACATCCTCCTGAATGGACTGCGACGGCGGTTCACGCTAATGAGTTTTGCTGTCCCAAGTGCGGCGCTAGCTGCACGAATGCCACTGAGGTCTGGATTAATCGCCGATCGCCAGTATACACCGAGTTCAACCGTCGCAAGTGGCAAGAATTTTACCGCTGCCAGTGCGATTCCGTGTGGTGGGCCTGGAGTAACGATAGGCCTCCTTCTGAACTTGTGCGTCGCGATCAGAGCTCCGATGAGAGCCCGGATGACGGCCCGGATGATGATTTTTAGAACGGTGACAGAATATTCGCTTTTCGCTTTTCGATTTTATTTAAAATTAGGGTAAGGTGCGCCCGGTCGCACCCTACATTGAGATATGTTAGCGCTAGTTATCAACTAATTCATTACGTCAAGTATTCCCTTGACTACGCCTTCCATGACTCTTTCAATTAAGCTCAATTCATTTTCGCCGATCGACTCATTTAAGAGCATTGACTGAATTCGCTGTCTGTCATCGCGAGTTAGTTCGCCTGACGAAAATATCCGCTCTACTATTTGTTCAGTTAGAAATGGGAAAGCTGGAGTTTGCATGGTTGGTCTCTAAAAGCATCAATATTTTGTTTTTAACTTTATTAGAGGAGCCAGTTATTGCGCGGGTTTTTGCCGTCCCACCCAATCAGTGCCCCAATCATAGGACTCTGGGGGGCTTTTGTCAATACACTGGTTACAGATCGATACAAAATTTGCCTTAAATTTCCAACATTCTGGCAACGGGTGGTTTTGGAGTGCGATCGACCCCCGGCGGTGGCGGTGTTCGATCGAGCTTTTTAAGTTTATTGGCACTTTGCCGGAACATTACCGCTCAAAAAAAATCAAAACGAGAAGAGATAAAAATTGGTAATGGAGAATTGGCTTTTCTGAAATCCCTCTTCCTTCCGGCTAATGACTAATGACTAATGACTAATGACTAAGAACTAATGACTAATGACTAATGGCTTCCTCCAATGACCTATTTTCGTTCTGCTCTAATTTTGACATTAGGTTTTGGGCTGCTACCGCTAGCAGTGCGATCGCAACCTGTCGTTCCCGCTACTGACGGCACGAATACTGTTGTTCAGTCCAAGCAAAACCGCACAGACATTAGTGGCGGACAACTGTCAGGAAACGGGGCAAATCTGTTTCACAGCTTCAGCCAATTTAATCTCAGCGAAGGTCAAATAGCTAATTTTCTAACTAATCCAAATATTCAAAATATTTTAGGGCGGATTTCCGGCGACAATGTTTCCATAATTAACGGTCTGATTTCTGTAAGCGGTGGCAACTCAAATTTATTCTTAATGAATCCGGCGGGAATTGTCTTCGGTCAAAATGCTAGATTAAACGTGCCGGGGTCTTTTTTCGCGACAACTGCTACAGGTATTGGTTTCGGCGATCGCTGGTTCAATTCGGCGGAAATTAATGATTACAAAGCTTTACTGGGAAATCCCCATCAATTTAATTTTAATAAATCACAAATTGGTGCAATTATAAATGCTGGAAACTTGGCAGTTGGCAACGGGCAAAGTTTAACTTTGCTCGGTGGCACCGTTATTAATACAGGACAGTTATCCGCTCCCAACGGTCAAATTACTGTGGCTGCTGTTCAGGGAGAAAATGCAGTCCGTATCAGTCAAGTTGGCAATTTATTAAGTTTAGAAATTACTCCGTCTTTGCAGTCAGAAAACTCGGCGCTCGCCCCGGTTTCTTTGCCTCAGTTGCTAACGGGGCCCGGCGCAGCGTCAGCCACAGGTTTAACGACTAACGAACAAGGGCAATTGGTACTGACTGGCGGCCAAACAGTGCCGGCCGTTCCGGGAAGTGCGATCGTCTCCGGTTCTGTAAATGTATTTGGCCCTTCTGGGAATGCTGGCGGCACAGTCAATATTTTAGGGGAAAAAGTCGGACTCTTCGGCGCAAATATCGATGCTTCCGGCACTGACGGCGGAGGTACTGTGCGCGTCGGAGGCGGTTTCCGGGGGATGGAACCAGTGCCAAACGCCCAGGTAACTTATGTTAGTCCTGATTCTACGATCGCAGCCAACGCGATCGACCGTGGCAATGGCGGCACTGCGGTAATTTGGTCAGACAATATAACTCGCTTCTTGGGCAATATTACTGCTCGCGGCGGCACTGCCGCAGGTAACGGCGGCAGAGTAGAAGTTTCCGGCAAAAATGCTTTAACTTTCCAAGGAGAGGTCGATACCCGCGCGACTAACGGTGCGATCGGCAATTTGTTCCTCGATCCGGCAAATATTACGATCGTCAGCGGTAACGGCGATACCAGCGGGGACTCGACTGGCGGGGAACTGGAATCGGAACCAGAACCCAATGAAACATCGATCTCAGAAGTGCAGTTGGAACAGATGGCGGCCGGCAGCAACGTGCTTCTAGAAACCCCCGGCTACATCACCCTCCAAGACTTGCCCGATAACAAACTTTCCCTGCAAGCGAGAACGGGAGACACCGTAACATTTAGAGCGGGCGGAGTGTTTTTTGTCAATGACCCCAACGATTTAATCGAGACTCAAGGTGGCAACATCAACTTTTTCGCCAGCAGCATCTCTCTGGGCGGAGTCACTGCTAACGGCGGGAATATCGCTCTCACGGCTAACGGCATTGACTTTAGGGGCGGCAGCAATTCCGTAAGCAGTGTGGGGGGAACAATTCGCTTGCAACCCAACGACAGCCGAGCGATTCGGATCGGTGGTACCGGCGATATTTTGGGCATTTTGGACTTGACGGCAAGGGATCTCGGCGCTTTGGGGGGGGGTTTCGGCTCGATCGCGATCGGGCGCGAAAACGGTAGCAGCTCGTCGATCGCGATCGTCGCACCCATTACCTTCAACAGCCCGCTGACACTTCAAGGCAGCTCGATCGCGATCGACAATCCCCTGAGAACCAGTGGCAGCGCTAGCTTGACTCTCGACGCGCCCCAAACTGATCTCAACGCCAACATTGCGACATCCGGCGGCGATCTCACTTTTACAGGCAACGCATCCCTCAATGCTGACGTGGCTTTGAGCACGGAAGTTAGCGGCAACATTCTGTTCTCCGGCAGCCTAGACGGATCTCACGCCCTAAGACTAGACGCTCAGCGAGTGCTGTTCGGCGGTACAGTCGGTCAAGCTGCACCGCTGGCGAGTTTGACTGTAAACGCCGGCAGTACCGAGGTATCGGGCAATATTGCGACATCTGGCGACATGACTTTCAATAGTAACGTCACAGTCGATCGCACCGCCGCCCTAGCCGCCACTACCGGCAATATCACTTTTGCCAATACCCTCGACAGCACACCGGGCCGGGCTAATAATTTGACGCTGCGCGCTGGCGGCAACATTACTTTTGACGGCAGAGTCGGTCAAACTCAGAGGTTGGGCCTGCTTTCGGCCGATGCTGCTAGTGTGACGGCTGTTTCCACAATTGCCGCCCGCATTTTGAGCGTTAACGCGCGAGATGCCGTTACCTTCGGGGGGGACAGCACGGCTGCTTTGGGAGCCGATATCAAGGCAGAAAATGTCCTCCTAGAGGGTAATTTAAGGACGGATGGCGGCAGCGTGAACCTGCAAGGAAGCGGCGAGGTTCGGACTGGTAATATTACCTCGAACGGTGGGAGGATTCGGGTTGAGGGGAATACTGTTGCGGCAGGTGCGATCGACTCGTCATCGGCGGGCACAGGAGGCGCGATCGCTCTCCAAACCACTGCCGGCCCTTTAACTGCCGGAGCTTTGAACGCTTCGGGGGCGATCGGCGGAAATATTGATGTCACCTCGAAAGCGGGCATTTCAGCTCTAGATATCAACTCCAGCGGCACTTCCAACGGCAACGGCGGAGGCGTTTCCCTGAACGCGACTGATAACATTCAGTTGGGCTTTATCAATGCTCAAGGTGGCCCTGGTGGCGCTGGTGGCAGCGTTGATGTGACAACCCTCGGTTTGTTTCGCTCGAACAATGTTTTCAACGATATATCGGGCAATTCTTCGAGTATTTCTACTGCAGGAGGTGCGGGGGCGGGGAGGATCGCAATTCGCCACGGAGGCGCTATCGATCGACCGTTTGTAGTTGGTGGTGCGATCGACAATGGAACCCTGGGAAGCATTAATGCTGGCGCGGGAAATGCCATTTTGCCCACTTTTTCTGTTGGACAAACTTACACCCAAGGAAGTTTACCAAATCAGATTTCCCTAATTACACCGGACGCGCCCTCTACTCCTGCACCAACCCCCGAACCCATTCCCGAACCCATTCCCGAACCCATTCCCGCACCAATTCCCGAACCCATTCCCGCACCAATTCCCGAACCGCCTGTAGTGCCAGGAACCCCCGTAAATCCTGATCCTGCGCTGTCACTTCCTGCATCTGTGCAAGTAGAATTGCGATCGCAAAGTCGATACAACACTCCCGAAATTAGCCCGGATATTTTCGCTTCTTCTCGCAGGCTAGATTCGGCAGGTTCGGGAGTTTTAGAGTTTGAGCAAACCTTTACTCGCGAGTACGAAAAATATCTGGACTTGCCCGCAAGAAGACCGATTAGTAATATGTCGGTAATTTACGAAACTCTTCGCAAAAACGAACAAATTACCGGGATAAAATCTGCGATTATTTATATGAATTGGGTCAGCAAAGCGGATGCAGGCGCCGCCAAAGAAGATGGTTCGGTGATGGTGGCAAGTCAAAATTTATCTAATCTATTGCCTGGGAGAAAAAACATCGTATCCCAGCCCCCTCATCCCTTAGAAGATAAGTTTTCCCAAAGGTTGCCGCCGAAGGGCAAAGAAGTTTCCGATGTTCCTAATGGGGAGCATTTAGAATTAGTGTTAGTAACAGCTAACGCTCAACCCCAGCGCGTTTTAATTCCCGCGACAACGCGCTGGCAGGTGTTGCAACTAGCCGACGCCCTGCAAAGCGAAATAACTAATCCCCGAAAAAGAAGCAGCATTAGTTATTTGGATACGGCGCAAAAACTTTATCGGTGGTTAGTTGCGCCAGTTGCTGCAGAATTGACAGCTTTAAAAATTGACAATTTAATTGTAATTCCGGCAGCAGGTTTGCGGAGCGTGCCGTTTGCGGCCCTTCACGACGGCAAAGGCTTTTTAGTTGAGAAATACAGCATTAGCGTGATGCCGAGTCTGAGTTTAACTGATATCGGCTACGACAATATTGCGGATGATGAAATTTTGGCAATGGGGGCGTCGGTATTTGAAGATAAAGCGCCATTACCCGCGGTACCGGTGGAGTTAGAGTCGATCGCGCCGCCCTCAGAAGGAAAATCATTTTTGAATCAAGATTTTACTCTCGGAAATTTGCAAGCTCAGCGAGCAAATCGACCTTTTGGTATCATTCACTTAGCAACTCACAGCGAATTCCAGCCCGGAGAACCGAAAAATTCTTACATTCAGTTGTGGGATAGTAAATTGCGTATCGATCAAATGCGGCAGTTGCGATGGAATGAACCGCCGGTGAATCTGTTAGTTTTAAGCGCGTGCAGTACCGCTTTGGGCGATGCAGATGCGGAGTTGGGGTTTGCGGGTTTGGCGGTAGCTAGCGGTGCTAAATCGGCTTTGGCGAGTTTGTGGGAAGTCAGCGATGAGGGGACTTTGGGGCTGATGACTGAGTTTTATCGGCAGTTGCGGGCCCCCAGACGCGGTGGCAATTTAATGATTAAAGCGGAGGCTTTGCGGCGCGCGCAATTGGAGATGCTGCGGGGGCGCGTGCGGATTCAAGACGGGATGTTGCGAGTCGATGGGCTTTCTGAAAGTCTAATTTTGCCTCCGGAAATTGCGGCGCGGGGCGATCGAGTGCTTTTGCATCCTTATTATTGGGCCGCCTTTACAATGATTGGTAATCCTTGGTAATGGAGTTTTCCCACAAGTCTTACCGAAGTTATTAGGGTGGTGTGATGAACTGCTTTGATTCGTTAATTGCCCAAAAACCTATACTATTGACCTACATTTTTAGGCATTCCGGTTGGGAGCATCTCATATTTGTAAAAACACTTCTTTTGGCTTCTTCCTTCTTCCTTCTTCCTCTTTCCTTCTTCCTCTTTCCTTCTGCCTCCTGCCTCCTGCCTCAAAACTCCAATTTGTAGCTTGGCTGCTTTCATTGAGATGCTCCCTTCCGGTTTCACAGTCTCGCTGTAACCAGGCGTGGGACTCATCATCAACGATAAATTGACGATCGCATTTGACACAAATGTGGTTCTGTTTTCCTTTTTTCTTAGTGTTTTTACGGATATAGGTTAATTTGCACTCGCTTTGATTGCATGGTGATTCGCCCTATTTATACTCTAATTATGCAAAGCCCAAATCTCCTATGAAGACTAAGGGCGATCGCACTTCACTCTGTTTTGCCGAATTTTACAGGAAACTGTGGAGCGATCGTACTCCTGACCGGAGTGTTTAGCCGTCTTATTTTTAAGAAATGTTAATAAAAAACAACTTTTCTGTTGAAACATAAGTTTTTCTTAAAATTTCGGATATTATTATGTATTAGAGGATACATCTACTGAATTAATTAACAATTTCTAACAAAATAATTGAGTATTAATACTCACAACAGGATGTAAGAATGATTAACTTACCGGGCTACGACATTACCAACCAAATCCATGAAAGTAATAATTCTTTAGTTTACCGGGGACTGAGAAAGCAAGACAACAAACCGGTAATTATCAAATTTCTCAAACAAGATTATCCGATGCCAGCTTCGTTAGTCAGATACAAGCAGGAATACGAAATTACCCACAATCTTAACCTAGAAAGTGTGCCTAAAACCTACGGCTTAGAAAGATCCCATAACAGTTTGGCTATCATTTTCGAGGATTGTGGTGGAGACTCATTAAAGCTCTTGTTGGCTTCTCACAAACTTACCTTAGAAGAGTTTTTATTTACAGCTATTAAAATAACCAGGGCTTTAGGTGAAATTCATAGACATAAAATTATTCATAAAGATATCAATCCCAGCAATATTATTATTAACTCAACCACAGGGCGAGTTCAAATTATAGATTTTGGCATCTCTACTGTTTTAAAGCGCGAAAATCCTAGCCTGAAAAATCCTAATGTTTTAGAAGGCACTCTTAGCTATATATCGCCGGAACAAACAGGCAGAATGAACAGAGCGATAGACTACCGCACTGATTTTTACTCATTAGGAGTCACTTTTTACGAACTGCTAACGGGGCAATTGCCCTGGGATTACAGCGATGCAATGGAATTAATCCACTGTCACATTGCCAAACAAGCAGTACCGCCCCACCAAATCAATCGAGAAATTCCTAAAGCTGTTTCTAATATTGTGATGAAGCTATTAGCGAAAACCGCTGAAGCCAGATATCAAAGCCCTTGGGGAATTATCGCTGACTTAGAAGAATGCCTAGAACAATTAAAAACTACGGGAGGAATTGCAGATTTTGCGATCGCCCAAAAAGATATTACAGATAAGTTTCAGATACCTCAAAAACTCTACGGCAGAGAAACAGAAGTGGAAACCTTATTAGCAGCCTTTGAGCGAGTCAGCAGAGGCAGCACCGAA
>NZ_JAUBSH010000012.1:0-117167 GCF_036704705.1 Microcoleus sp. K1-B1
GACCTATCTTTTTTTACCACAAGTTGGTCAACACCTCACTCTATCTCGGTTGCGGCGGAGTTGTCACCCCGCCAGCATAATTAGAGATCCGAAGCTCATGAGTCCTCATGAGAACTCATGAGGACTCATGAGGACTCATGGAAACTCATGGAAATTCATGAGAACTCATGAAAACTCATGAAAACTCATAGCCGATCGTCCCTGATTAATCCCCGGTAGTCGGTAGGGAATCGCGCTTATTTTTACTTTTCAGTCCAATTGCCCGCAACTCCCCAGCAAATCTGGGACTGGGTTCGATCGAGATTATTCTCAATCCAAAATCTAAAATCTAAAATCTAAAATCTAAAATCTAAAATCCGTGACTTTGCGTGCAAAGCGGTTGATCGAAGTCCGAAGCACCGCAGCAAATACAGCAATTAATCACCTAGCAAACACTAACGGACTCTAACATTAATGTTTATCGTTCCGATCGTCCCAGCAATTACGGCTCAAGTTTCTCAATCGCCAAATCAAGTTATTAATGCCCAAGTGGTTAGCGTTGGAGACGGCGACACGCTCACGATCCGCAACGCTAACGGGCAAAACATAACTGTGCGGTTGGCTTGCATTGACACGCCTGAAAGGAACCAACAAGGAGGAAAAGAGGCAGGCGATCGTCTTAGTGCGCTTCTTCCGAGAGGTACATCAGTAAAAGTTCTACCAGTGGACAAAGACCAGTACGGGCGCACGGTTGGAGTCGTGTTCAGTGATAGAAATATTAATCTGCAATTGCTGCAAGAAGGGCAAGCGTGGGTCTACGAGGAGTACATCAGCAACTGTCGCACCAGCGCTCAACAATTGCGGCAAGCTCAGAGTTCGGCTCAGCAGCAACGGCTTGGACTATGGAGCCAGAATAGTCCTTGTCCTCCGTGGGATTATAGAAAAAATCAGTGTGTAGTAAAGCCCGCTGCTGGCACACAAAAACCTGCACCAAGTCCACAAAGACCTGTACCAGCTCAACAAACTAATTGCGACCCAAGTTACCCCGACGTGTGCATCCCGTCCGCACCACCTGATTTAAATTGTGGCGACATTCCTCATCGTCGCTTTCGTGTACTACAGCCAGATCCTCACAAATTTGATCGCGACAAAGATGGTATAGGTTGCGAAAGGTAAAGGAAACCTGCCATTTTGAGTACAGTGAGGATAGGCGGGGAAGCTGTTATATTCTGATGAAGCTGTAGCTAGTTTTAAGCCCAGGGTCAGGATATGAACCTATCCGGCTAGAGCCTTCGGGTGTGGCGTGTTAGGTATTTAGGGCTTGCTGGATAAGTGCAGAAAGGTTACACGACCTGGTTATGTGATCGGACACCCAAAAAAAGTGGGCAAGATAAACAGGTAAGGCGTTGCTGATTCTGGCGTATGAATAAACTTTTCACTTGATGTTACAAAACTCGCTCTACTTGGCTTATAGCCATTCCGAAAACTTGAATTCATACTTGTATTCAGCAACGCCTCATTTTCAGGTGTGCTCGCGCGAAGGAGGAGTTTATGGACATTCAAAACCTATCGTTCAGACGGAACCTCAAATTTCTGGGTGGTTCGGCTGTTGGGTTGGTGGGACTGCTGGCAGTCTGGATTGTGGGTGGCAACTATATGGCCTCTGTGCATGAAAAAGAAATCGAGCAGGATTTAGCAGCATTTGCCCAACGCTTTCCCAAAACTGAGACGAATGATGTGGCGTTAAAGCTGGCGCCGTCCCTCCTAGCTAAAGTGGGGCCCTATGCAACCTGGGAAAGTTTCTCTCAGGAATTAAATCAGTACCTAGACGCTGAGATTGCTAAACCAAACGATACCATAAATCCACCCCCAGAGAAATTACAGCGCTATCTTGCCTCCAAGCAAACGGCTTTAGCAAAACTTCGCCAGCAAGTTTTAATAAATAATGAAGTGCCGCACTGGAAAACAGATATTAGTTGGATTCTGGAAGGAGATCTGACGGCTCCCCTACCCAGTTATTTATGGCAGGCTAATTTCCAAAAAGTTTTAGCCCTAGACATTCTAGAAAAATACCGTAAAGGACAGACGGAAGCAGCAGCAGAAATGCTGGAAGTATCCTGGAAAATCAACCAGCCTTTAACAGAAAACCCCCTCCTACTCCCTCAACTTGTGGCTTTGATTGTGGCTAAATATCCAGTAGGGGTTATGCGGAAAGCAGATCGCCTTCCCGCCCAGTGGCAGCAGCGCTTGCTGGAACACGATTACCGCGAATCGATATTGACATCCTTACAGGGAGAATATTTGTCTAAGTTTAAATTTTCGCAAGACTTCGCTTGGAAATACTCGTGGTCTTCAATATTAGAAGCATCAGGCGCTTCTAGTGGAATACTTCCACTATTTCAGACGCAACCGAACTATCCCCCAACTTTAGAAGACAAAATTTTAGACTGGACTTTATCTCATGTCCTGGTGTGGTTCAAGCCGGTGATCAAACCTTATGTTCGCTTTTGTGCGATCGATACTTATCACGCTTATAAACGATCGCTTGCAGCATCTCGCCAGCACAATTTTTGCGCTGGCGATTCAGCTACGGCAAAGGACTTCGCGTGGTGGAATTATATAGGTAGGACATCTACAAATTTTCCTAGTCAAACCAGTAAAGCAGCCAAATCTATGCTGGATTTGGAACTGACTCAGAAAATTCTGCAAGTCAAAGCACTAGCAGCCAAAACCGGAAAATGGCCGGCATCGGTTCCCGATATGAAGTCGTCTATTTGTCCGGGGGCAAAATGGCTGTATCGCGTTTCTCCAGATGGTACGATGTCGATCTCGTTTAGCGAGAAACCAAAATGGTTGGAGGAGAGATTAAAAAGCCGCAAAGGGCTACCATTTACCTATAGCGACAAGACACCGCCACAGCTCAAAAACCGAGCCTCTACCCGACGAAAGCGATGAGCGCACATCCAACGACTGTTTGCGATCGTTAGTGCTGATTACCAGTGGCTAAGGAGCGGGAAAAAAGTGTCTCAGAACGCCAGATTTCCACGTACATGGGCGTTACTTAACCAGGGTATGAAAAAAATAAGTTGAAAATCCCGAAGCTTTGTCGATACTGGTTTCTCTGACTTGCATATTGAGCCAGTCATACCCTAAATCAGCAACGCCCTTTAACTTTCGCTTCAAATCAATTTTACAGTTTCACGCTTGCATCGCCCACCGTCTTGGGCTATACCTGTGCTGACATAACGCATCTCAAGAGCTAATCTCAAAGTTAGTTCTTTACCGCAATTGCTCATGGGTAGCCAATCTACAGCCAAAACTATCTTTCTGGTCGCCTCTATGGTGGGCTGGCTTATCGTTGGTGCATCTTTGATGTATCTTTTTCCGGTCGTCGCAGATTGGTTAATATCCTCCGATCGCACCCATCTATGGATGCAGACCCTCAGCCGTAGCGCTTACAATCCTATGCTGGCTTGGGTAGGAGGAGGCATCACTCTGGTTATTACCGTGTCGGGGTATATCGTCTGGCATCAGAGGTTTGAAGGCAAGATTTAGAGCGATGATCACAGATCGATTTTGGAGCGATCGAGTTCTGAGTTCAAAGAAGTGGGAGGCTTTTGCGGTGAGGCGTAAAAAAAGCCTCCCAAGACGACACATCCGGGGGTTAGCTTTTCTTATTCTACTATCACTTTTTTAGGTTCAGTCTCTCGTAAAAGAGATTATTACTACTCCTAAAAGAACCAGGAGAAATAATGCAAAACCTATAATACCTATAACAAATTGATTATTAGCTATAAAAGAATTAGATAGTAATATATCTCGAATTATTTGTCTCATATTTATAAATTCTCTTCCAACATCTGACTATAAGCTTCCCGATTATTAGTTGTCTCTATTAAATGAACTCCAGCATTATTAATACTTTCATCTACAATTAATCGTTTCTTCCTTCTATTCTTGCTAGTTGAGTAAACACATCTATTTGTTTCCATCCAATAGTTTCCCCAGCGAGTGGGGAGTATTTAGCGTTAACTTCCGTAGCTGCGATCGGTTGTTTCTATTTAACCAGGTTTAAAAGATTTAGGTTTGCAGAATTCTGAGATTGTCAAAACAGCGGACGATTGGGTTTTGGTGACTCCATAATAAGCGATCGTGTCTGCCCCAATTCTCGTAGGGGAGAGTTTCACCAACAATATAATAAACCTGCCACCCAACGACTGAAAATAGTTAGATTTTGCCCCAAGTATGGGGCTTTTTTTGTGCTTGTTAATTTTTCACAATTCGGATTAATTGCAGAAATTTGAGTTGTAAAAGTTTGTCTTTGAAGTTTTCCAGAGGTTGAAAACTTAGAGCTTTTGGCACTACAGAAGGCTCTGATTTTTGATTTCTGTTTGCGGTGTCGTGTGAAGTCGAAGCCTCCTTCGATTCCGCATTAATAGAAGACTTCGACACACTTTGTCTTAGCTATGTATTTCTAGCAAGTGACAAGTTAACTTGCTAGACAGTGCCGTAACCCTTCGGCTGGGGGATAGGACGATGCCTTAAAGACGTTTACTCTATGCGGTAGAGGCGTCTCCTAAAAGGCATCCCCCCAAATTTAGACTATTAGAAATCTAGTCTTTTGTCAACAGCTATTTATGGTTGCCCTTAAACTGTCGCATTAATAGAAGACTTCCACGAATTTTGTTTTAGCGTTTCCATTCAATTAGTTTCCCCAACGAGTGGGGACTTGGACAAAAACCTTACCAGATACTCGCGGAAATACCAAGGTTGTTTCCATTCAATTAGTTTCCCCAGCGAGTGGGGACCTGACATACCGCACCAATGCTATGAAGTGCCCCCCCAAGGGTAAGAAGTTTCCATTCAATTAGTTTCCCCAGCGAGTGGGGACTGAAAAATATGCAAGATTTTTGGTCTGTTCAAGCTCGTTTCCATTCAATTAGTTTCCCCAGCGAGTGGGGAGTCAAGACAACGTTGGCAAGAAGACCAGAATTAAGTGTTTCCATTCAATTAATTTCCCCAGCGAGTGGGGAGGTAAAAAAACTTCAATATCTAGTGGAAATAAATAGTTTCCATTCAATTAGTTTCCCCAGCGAGTGGGGAGCAACATATAGTAGTTATGCAGGTTGCCCAACTTGTTGTTTCCATTCAATTAGTTTCCCCAGCGAGTGGGGAGATGGTGTTAACTGGTCAGAATTGGCATGAACCTAATCGTTTCCATTCAATTAGTTTCCCCAGCGAGTGGGGAGTCAAGCCATAAACTTTCTTGAGATAGCTAATCCAGAAAGTTTCCATTCAATTAGTTTCCCCAGCGAGTGGGGAGTTCAGACCACAAGCCCTCCGGAAAAGGAAGAAACCACAACCTGTTTCCATTCAATTAGTTTCCCCAGCGAGTGGGGAGTCGTCAGCTCATTCCCTTTTAATCATCCTTCCCAATAAATAGTTTCCATTCAATTAGTTTCCCCAGCGAGTGGGGAGTTAACTCTTTGGTGGTTATTGCATCTGATGAAGAGTTTCCATTCAATTAGTTTCCCCAGCGAGTGGGGAGCCAAAAGTAAAAGCTATGGAAACAACATACTCAGTTGGAGTTTCCATTCAATTAGTTTCCCCAGCGAGTGGGGAGGTACAACAACGTTCACTGTAACAGTGAACGGTTTCCATTCAATTAGTTTCCCCAGCGAGTGGGGAGGCAGCGGAAGGTGCAACTAACATAGGCCCCATTAGGTTTCCATTCAATTAGTTTCCCCAGCGAGTGGGGAGGATATGAAAGGAGTTTAACACCTGAACAAAGAACGGGTTTCCATTCAATTAGTTTCCCCAGCGAGTGGGGAGAGTTCGTCGCACAGACCATACCCAGAGCGGAATTCAGCCGTCAAATCGACGCACCGCTAAAATATAGCACAGGTAAACGAGCAAAAGCATCAAACTATAAGCCTCAAACCCAATCCCTGCAAAGCATCGACGCACCTCAACCAAATCATAAGGGTTACACCGACCAAGCGAGGTGCGTCGATATTGGCTAGATTAGCCTCCCAAAGTCAATAGTGTTGTCCCGTCCAAGACTTGAACCCCTATAATCATCAGGATATTAACTAATTCTCATATAGCGCTGGAAGATAAATGTGTTGTTACTAAACCTACTGCGTTATCAGTTTTGCTGACTTCACCGATAAATTGTCTGCCAACGGACGCTGTACTTTGACGTGAGAGTCTTACCTACACGGGATTAGAGCATTATTAGCAAGGATTTGTTGTTTAAGTCACGTTAGCTGTATCGATCGGCTAAATCTCTCGCTGCTTGTCGGTGTTTTTCTACCAAACTTGGCGGGGAAAGCACTTGAGCGCTATCCATATATCTGTTCACCCAAAGACTAAATTCGTTCAAGGAGCGATCGGGCAAATCGATCTGATAATCCACATAAAGCAGATTGCCAAAACTATTCCTTGGGCCTTCCTTAATCTTTTTTTGTCGGGGATGCCGCCGATCGCCCTCTAAAATAAATCCAACCACTTTCTCAAAAAACCGCACCTTCACTTTTTCCAACTTCAGCGTACCCTGCAATTCAGCCTGTTGTTGCTCTGGCTTGCCCAAAAACAGTCCCCAACCATTTTTTAACAATTTGTGAGCTATTTTCAGACTTTGTTGCTGTGGGGCTAAACCACGCGCTTCTACATCGAGAATTTTGCAGTGGTCGGTAAAGCGATTCACCCGTTCTACGGTCAAGTGTCCGTTTTCGTAATTTTCGCAAATCAAGTACCAGGCGATGTCGTGATAGATCAGTTGCAGGGGCCAGATTCGCCGGAAACCGACATTGCCTTTACCATAATAATCGCTTTGGCGGTAAAGTTCGATCGCCTGACCCCGAACGATGGCTGTTTCTACGATGTCTAGTTTGTGAAATAGGGTTTTTCGATATTCTTGGCGATCAAGCATTTCTACAGGGTCAGTGTAAATAATCGCACGATTTAGTTGTTCGCGAACGGGATAGAACAATTTACCTTTGAGCTCGATATCTAGTCCGCGCAACCGTTTAGTGAGTTTTTCACAAATTTGGCGGGCTTGGGGATTTCCTTGATATTTGGCTTGAGATGCTATTGCTTGAAATGCGAATAGTAGTTCGTCTCGATTCATTGCGCCAGTGCCGAGATAATATCCGAAGCGATACATTCGTTTGTCAAGGATTCCGTAGTGGCGCAAAGTTTCTAAATCTTTGCGAATCGTAGGAGTTGCAGGATAGTTCTCTGGAAAATCGATGCTGGTGGACTCGGCAGCAACTTTCTGTAATTGAGATTGAACTTCTAGCAAAGCATCGTGATATTTAGTGTCGGATGCTTCGGTGTCAGAGTGTCCGATGCCCGGATGGTTTACCAATGTGGCGATGAGGAGCATGATGCGATCGAACGTTAGTTTGTCGGCATAGGGGTGAGGGGTTGGTTTTTTTGCCATGATGGGGGTAAGGTCGGTAAAAGTCAAGGAAAAGACAATATTGACACAAAAATATAGAAAAACCTCAAAGGCATTATTTACAAAGCTGTAGGTTTTCCAAGAAATTTGATAAATATTGTAAATTTTGAGACGCTAAGCTGGCTCGACTGATATATTGAGTGGAATCGTTAGCGGAAGGCAGTAATGTCAGAATTCTGGAGAGCTAAGATTTGGGGACTGCTGCACGACCCCGTGCTAAAAGCGTTACATTTCAATACAGGTCAGGACTTGAACAGCTTTTGGAAAGACTTTGCTGTCATGCAGGAATGGCGAGAGAATGACTGGAATCCTGAAAAATCTACTGAAATAGCTTTAAAACACATTCACTTAGCCGATTATATTACTTCGGCGAGCGATCGGGCCGCGATCAGCAGTCTCTCAGAAAGCATTAGTTACGCTCCCGAAAACAGCTCAGATAAAGGTTTAGAACTTTTTCACCTTTTATCAAGCGAGTCCCTTGGCTTTAAGTTATCCCAGCACGAAAACCTGATTCAAGCCTCCCATCGAGCAAATTATTTAAGCGAAATCGAACAAGCATTATTTCAGCAACAAATTACTGACCCTAATGACAAGCAACAGAAGCCGATCGTAGAAATCTCCCACCCGCAAAAAGTTTTTTGGTGGCTGTGGCGCTGTTTGCCTGTAGAAGTTTGCCACCAATTTGGTAACGATGAATCTTTGCTGTTAATGCCAGCAGAAACTCGCATTCCCGATGCTTCCATCTGGAGTCACGGGAGTTTAACAGCCACATTAGCAGGTGCTTTAGCTGGATATGACTTAACAAGCGACCAAATTAAAACATGGCCTGATAATAAAAATGCCTCACGACCTTACATAGCCATTTTTAGTTTTACTCCCATCCAAGAATTGATTAAAGCCAGCCGTAAGATGCGTGATTTTTGGGCTGGTTCTTGGATTTTGCATTACCTATCTGCTAAGATTTGCTGGAAATTAGCTCAGCTTTACGGGCCAGATAGTTTGGTTTATCCCTCTTTGTTTCAACAGCCTTTTATTGACCATTGGCTCTTAAAACAATGGCCAGATTTTGAGAAGTGGATAAAAAAACTGGGTTCGCAACAAATATTAACGGCTGGCTTTCCGAATGTTTTGGTATTAGTTTTGCCCCAAGATCGAGTCAAGGAGGCTATGCAAGAAGCCAAGCAAGTTTTATTGCAAGAATGGCACAATTTAGGTCATTTAGTTTTTGAGGAACTAAACGCTAACAGAGAGTGGATGCCTGACTTGCAGGAAAACAGCAAAACTTGGAAAGATTGGCTCGGTGCTCAGTGGCAAACTTACTGGAGTGCTGTTCCCCTTGGCGACCTTGAAAAAGACCTCACAAGCAGCGAGATTTTTCAAGATAATCAACCAGAAAATGAAGAGTGGAGAAATGCTCAAAATCGGCTGTGCAATTTAGTAGATAAAGGAGATAAAAAACGCCGACTCTTTTTGACCGAAGAGTTAAACTTTTTGCAAGCAGCGGCTCAATGGCGGCAGGGAAAGCAAAACACGTATTCTTTTAGCGCAAATGTCGGTTCTTGGTGGCCGTATTTATTTGACCAAACGAGATTTGCTCTCAGTTCCATTAAAAGCGCTAGAACCTGGAAAATACCGACAGCTTTTGGCGATCGATCGACTATTTCCGGTTTAGGCCCCGCCGTACATCCCGATAATTTCGGAGGCCACAACGACTGGGTAACTGAAGGGCAAACAAAAGCTTTATGGCAGCGTCGAGTCGGCTTCTTTGACGGTAATGAAAAATTAAATTCTGCCGAAACCGTCAAACGTTGCTTGCATAAAATTTTACCTCAGCTTTTCGAGATGAGTGAGGAGGAAATTGCAGCATCTTACCCGGATTTAACTGCTGGTGTTGCTGGATATCTCAAAGTTCATCCTGAAGGAAAGCAGCATTTTGAAACGGCTTGTAGCGCCATTCTCGGAAAATTCGATTGGGCAAAAAAAGTCATCAGAGAAATGCGCGGAAAATGGGGCATTCCTTGGGCAGATACTTCTCCTCAAAAGTATCACCCCCGTTTGCTAAATGCTGGGTGGTTAATTGAAGATGCAGAAGCTGAAAATCGGGAGCAGTTGCGGACTGATGTGGGAAAATTAATTGACAGTTATTACCCCAGCAATAATCCTGCTGATTGGTATGTCATTGCTGCGGGAGATGGAGACGGTATGAGCGACTGGCTCAAAGGTAAGAATTTGGGTAATTACCGTGATTTTATCCCGCAAGAATTGCATAAAAAAACCAATAAACCTGTTGATGAGCAAAATTTAGCAGAGTTGGAAAGGGAAATGCGCGAAACATTCCAAACATTCCTCGAACAGCCAAAACGAATGGGCCCATCTACTCACATTGCTTTGAGTCGCGCTTTATTGGACTTTTCTAATCAATTAGTCCCGTATCTCACTGAACAGCGCTACGCGGGACGTTTGATTTACGGTGGTGGTGATGATATTTTAGCCTATACAAATCTTTGGGAATGGGATAAGTGGCTGTGGGATATTCGCCAGTGTTTCCGAGGGGATAAAGACGAGCAAAAGGGAGAATTCGATAACGAAGGAGATTACTGGCGCTGGAAAGGTGGTCAATTACCTAAAAATTTATCCAGTCGCCCTTTATTTACGATGGGAAAAAAGGCGACGATTAGCTTTGGCATTGTCATCGCTCATCATTCAGTACCTTTGGCGATCGCACTTGAAAATATCTGGGAAGCTGAGGCGGAAGCTAAAGAACACATCTCGCCCGATCTCCGTAAAAAAGATGCTGTGCAAGTCCGGGTTTTGTACAGTAACGGTAACATTTTAAAAGCTACCTGTAAATTCGAGGTGTTTCGTCAGTGGCAATTGTTGACGGCTCTCCCCGATTTAGATAGCGCAATTTTTGAACAAGCAGCGACTGTTTGGAGCCAACATCCTGCACCAAAAGAAGGGGCGATCGCACCTTGGAGCCAAGCCTTTTGTTCGCAACGAGAACAACTGGTTAATGACAGCGATCGACTGTTTCAGCAACAATTAACTAAATTTCTTCAAGCTTTGTGGCAAACAACCGAAAAAGACAAGTTAACTCAAGAAGAAATTTATAACTGGTTGAAGGTAGCAGCTTTTGTCATCCGCAAACGTCAAATAAACTGAGGTAATGTTGAATGTATTGGTACACTTTGACACCGTTAGATATCTTGTTGTTTCGAGATGCGAAACCATTTACACCGGGAGAAAGAGCTTGGGCGGGAAGCGTGTTTCCCCCGAACGGACACGCCATTGCAGGTGCTTTAAGTGCTTTTTTGAATCGAAAAACAGGCGAAAAATTAGAACTTAAGGGGCCATTTTTCTGTTATAATTATCAAAACCTTTACTTTCCTCGACCTTTAGGTTTTGACAAAAAAACGGCGCTGGTTCCTTTAGCTTGGGTGAATCATCCGTTAAAGAATCAAGTGATGTACGATCGCACATTACCTTCTCCTTTAACCAGGCCGAGCGGTGTTCCTCCCGATGATGATGATGATGAGGTAGAATCCCAGGCGGATCGTCCCAGTAGCGCTCCAAAAAAATATCGCCAGTTTCTACCTTTTGACGTGGTAAAGACGTATCTGGACAAGAGCATAATTTCACCTGAATCTTGGCAAGCTGACGATTTGATTCCAGGAGAGGACAAACCTTGGATCGTTGAAACTCGATCGCACAATGCCTTGGAGTCGGGGACAAGGCAAGTCAGGTCAGAAGATGGCTATTTTGTCGAGAATGCAATTAGGATGAAGGCTCGTTGGAGTTTGGCGATCGCCCTGAATCGAAAAATCGAAAATCCCGTCACTTTCCGACTTGGCGGCGAAGGACACCGAGTGATTTTAGAGCCACAACCTCACCTTGGTTTGCAATGGGACGAACTGCAAGAAATTTCACAAAATAACTATGAAACAGGTGGCAAAAGTCTCGCCTATTTAGTCACACCCGGAGCCTTTGAACGCAAGCATAGTAGCAGCCAAGTATTGTGCAGAGCGTGGCCTTGGGAGTGGGATTTAGCAGAACCTGAAAATCCGCAAGCAAGGCGAGGGGAATTAGTCAGTGTGGCGACTGATAAAGCAGTTCCGATTAGCTGTAGGTTTCGCGATGAGGGAAATAACAGCATTCCTGCACCGCAGGTTTTTACTGCACCTCCGGGGAGTGTTTATTACTTGAATAAACCGCAGCTACTGTTTCAGGATCATCCACCACCCACAAAGAATGGGGAACCCAATCCCATTAAAGTCTGGCGAGAGCTAGGCTACTCAGAATTACTTTGGATTAATTACGAAGGAGACAAAAACCATGATTAACTACGTTTATTTATATTTAGTTTCACCGCTGCATACAGGTGGCACTACTCAAGAGGGTAATTTATTAGGGATTGCCCGCGAATCTCATACTACTCTGCCCTATATTCCCTCTAGTACAATTCGAGGTAGGATTCGGGCAAGTGTGAACGATCGCGTCCAGCGCATCCAGTTGTTTGGCCCGGAATTAGATGATATTAAGAATTTTGCAAAAGACTACCAAGCAGCAACTGGAAAAGAACTCAAACAACTCGAACAAGGGGATATTTGGGTTGGCGACGGGTCAATTCTCTGGCTACCAGTTCCATCTCTCAGTCACGGTATCGTCTGGATTAGTTGTCCAATGCTACTGGAACGCTGGAAAAGGTTTTGCTCGATCGAGGATGCTAAAGTTCCTGTGGAGTACAGCAGCAATATATCTAACAAAGGTCGCGTCTATCTCAAGGATGCTATTCTCCAAAATTTATCAGATTGGCAAGAATGGCAATCTTTTGTCCCGCAAACAGCCGAAACCACCAGCATCAAACAATTACTTGTGCTGCCGAATCAACACTGTACTACCTTGATTCAGATGAGTTTGTGGCGACAAGTAAAAATTAAATTAGATGACCATAAATCGGTACAAGGTGGATTTAGGTATGAAGAAGCTATCCCCCCAGATACTTTAATGTATTTTCCTTGGGGGGTAACATCTCAAGCAAATGGAACGGCACAGGCATCTCAGACTAAATTTGAAGATTTACTGTCAAACAATCAAATTCTGCAAATTGGGGGACAGGAAAGTCTGGGACGCGGTTTCGTACAGCAGTGGTTAGGCAACAACGCATCTAATTAAGGAGGAATCCATGACATTTGATCCTAGAACGATCACCACACCTGTTTATGAGGCTTTGTCGCAGTTGCGCGCCCCTTATGACCAGGCATGGAATCAAACACAGTTGCCTTCGGAGAAGAAGATTTACTACGACCACATGAAAGAGCAAAAAAATCAAGCGGTAGAATTGTATACCTATCTTTCTACTTGGGGAATGATGCGCTTGAGAGCTGAGGAAATGGCTTTAGATAAATCAAAGTCTGGAGAGTCACCACCAAATTTGAAGAAAAAGGCAGAAACCAGCCAAGAAGGAAAACGAGAAGTGATTCAAGCTTATTTTAAATGCTTAGAAACACTGGCACAATCTGAAGCCACTGAAAATCTTGGGGGCAAGCAGGGCTTAGAAGTGCTAAAAAATTTATGCACTGATGAATATCTCGGTGTAACGGGTTTGGGATTAGCTCTCGCACAAGAATTTAGTTTTTGGGCAACTGCTGTCTATCACGATATTTCTGGAGAAGATTAAATATGTCGCCTAATCCTTGGGAACGCCCTAAACAACCGGGACAAGCAAAGCCTAAAGTATCGGGAACACCTAACCCTGCTACTCAAAAAGCTGGCACTAAACCAAAGAAAATCATTCCTCCCATTTCCGGCGGCGGTGGTGGCAGTGGCGGTGGTGGTGGCGGTGGCGGTGGACGCGCCCCTAATACGCCTGATGAACCGTCACCTTGGCTTGACCCCGAAAATGAACCGCAGCCTGATGGAACTGCCAGTTTTGTTGAGTATTTGCGGTGGATGCGATCGCCAGATCACCCTTACAAAGACCCTACCAAAGTGCAAATCCTGCAAATGGCAGAAGAAAAGGCAGATTATCGCGATCGCCTGACTCTACTTACCAACCGCACAAAGCTAATTGCCGGAGCAGGAAACTATTTTTCCGTTCAATGTCCTTGGCGAATTCGCACGGGCGGTCATCGCGGGCCGGAAAGCATCTTGTTACCTGCTTTTGATGCTTTGGGAATGCCTTATCTCGCGTCTTCTACGTTGCGTGGTGTTGCTAGAAATCAAGCCATTCGGGAAATCATCGCTGAGGACAAAGTAGACTGGAAAGAAGCTGAAGAACGAGTAGCGCCTTGGTTTGGTTCTCTGGAAGCAAAAGGAGGCGATCGGGCTGGCAAAGTCGTCTTTCTTGATGCTTATCCCTCACCCAGTCAAAAAGCGGGAGGGCTAGCAGTAGACATGGCAAATAATATCTGGAGTTGGGAGGGAAACTCGCTCAAATATAGCCCCAATCCCAACCCGTTTTTCTCGCTCAAAGAAGCTACTTTTGTCATTGGGTTGCGTCTCGCCAGCGGTTGCAATGATGCAAGTGTATTGCAGCGAGTTAAACAGTGGTTAATTAAAGGTTTGCAAGCAGGTATTGGATCGCAAGTTAACACCGGTTATGGAGAAATGTTAGTAGTAGGGGCAGGTCGGCCCACTGATGAATTTTTACGAGTGGAGTTTAGTTTAGAAGGGCAGTTAATTCACGGGCGGCAAAAGTTTACTAATTGGAACTGGAATGACTACAAAAATGAATGGCAAATGCGCGGTCAAGCTGAGGCTGAAGTCCGTCCCGTTGCTTTCAAGTCTATGCTGCGTTATTGGTTCCGTACTTTAGCAATGGGAGTGTTACCGCCCGATCGAGTCTGTAGTCTAGAGGCTATATTATTTGGAGCAATTAACCCGCAACGCGAATGGGGATGGATTAAATTTAAAGTCATTGAAAGAGTACATCCCAAACCTCAATCAAACCCAAGCACTGTTAATAAACAAAATGGTGAGTTAGTGTTTGCTTCTTCTCCTCTGATGCCCAGTCCCCAAAAAGAAACAATTACTGAGTTGATGAAAAATTTAACTTGGCTCATGTTCCACTTGGGAGGAATTGGTCAGGGAGCTAGGCGGCCTTGTTACTCGCGACAAAATCGTCCTTATCTGCGGGGTTCAACATTGATACCTGATGAAAGTGGAAAGTTTTGGAGTTTACCCAGCACTCCACAACAATTTCAACAACAATTTCGCGATCGCTTAGGGGATTTTTACACAGCATTAAATAATTTGCATAGTTTTTATGCAGCAAAGAAACAGCTAACGGCAATCACTATTAACGCCAATGCACCAAGAGTTATTAACCCAGGAAGTTCGCATCAGTGGGTCGAGGCTGTTGATGCCAATTGCATAATTGTAGTTACCTGTGGAAAAGATAGCGAGACAAAACCTCATGCTTTAGATATTCTCCATCAGCATTTTCATGATTGGGAAAACCAGCGTAAATATAGAGATGCTAAAAGCTTATGTGGCGGAGTTAAAGAGGACATTTTGATAGTTAACGGAGAAGAAGTCAAACGTAAAGTAACTCCTTCTCCTGTTTGGATTGCTGATTTAGACGATTATCAAGTTGTGACAGTCTTTGGGGCTACTCAAAACCCGCGCAAACAATATTTAGCAACTTTACAGGAACAGACTATTCAGCAAAATTTCGTTCAACTCTGGCCTGTTTGAAAAAGCGATCGCACTCATCTCTTTACTGTGCCATCGGTATCTTGTCCACTTATCCTACTCCTAATTAAACCATGAAAAACACACAAGTATCATCCAACTCTGTCAACACCCTCATCATCACTGTCGGCACGCGCCAAGTAGGATG
This sequence comes from Microcoleus sp. K1-B1, assembly GCF_036704705.1. Classification (NCBI taxonomy): domain Bacteria; kingdom Bacillati; phylum Cyanobacteriota; class Cyanophyceae; order Oscillatoriales; family Microcoleaceae; genus Microcoleus; species Microcoleus sp. K1-B1. The sequence goes on from NZ_JAUBSH010000012.1 coordinate 15,285, forward strand.
GAACTGCAAAGATGGCGTTATTCGCTCCTTTGGTGCCGATGGCAATATCGGCTACCCCCGTCACGTAGACGAACTATATCAAGAAATAGGAATCCGTCGCCCACAGTATGAAGAAAAAGATAAAACTTATCCTTATAGCGCTAAAGATTTAGGCGAACGGTACTACGATCGGTGCATTTACGAACTCAGTTACGATTTTAGCAGAGTTGAACTGTTGCTAGACTATCAAATTATTGAAGCTGGCGTCAAACAAGGACTCAAACATATCATCTTGTGGGGAACTGACCAGCCAGATAACGTTTCTTGGTTCTACCGCCGCCTCGATACAATCTGGCTGGCTAAACTCATGGAAGCCAAAATCAAATCTATCTGGCCAAATCTGAAAGTTGATGTTCATACTCCCAAAATTGAAGCCAACGACAACACCGCTATTCGAGAAGAACTGGAACAGTTAATTTTGCGAGAAGCCCTTGAATTCTTTTCCCCCACAGGTATTGATGAACAGTTTGTTTTGTGGATTCAAAATAAAGGTTGCACACCTGCGATCGCCTCTGGTGTCGAAATCTGCGCTGCCGCTTTAGTCCGCCAATGTCAAGTCTTTAATGCCACTCCAGACGACCCCGAATCATTTTTTGCGCCTCACGCCAGCGGTGCTCAATTTGCCTGTCATTCTCCAGGCTACAAACTAATTCCAATGGGCGAATATTTCTGGCCGCTGGAACGAGTGCGGGTGATTTCTGCCTGGAAGCGGGGCGACTTTTCTGAAGCACAAATTTGGCTAAAACTTCATCAAAATCGCTACAGTCTTATTTATAAATTAGCGGGAATCTTGGCTCTTTCGGCTAATTGGGAAAATGACAAATTTTTAACTAAAATAGGAGAGTGGGTGCGCTCCAGAGACGTACTAAAATCTGTAGGAGAAACCCAGGTTAAAGCCTGGGAAGAACAGCTCGATCGGCTCAAAAATAATCAACCAACTCAAGCTTGGGAATCGAGTTTCCTGATTGAGTTGCCCTTGTATCGCCAAAACTACACGGCGGCTTTTATCCAGTTTGTCCAAACCTTAGAAAGGCTGCTACACCTGCGAAGCCAATCCGGTGATTGGCTTCGCAAAGGCTATATTACCGTTCCGGATCATTTGACTTATTTAGGCGATCGATATCAACCGGGATTTAGTGGATTAATTGACGCCTGGTGTAAATCTAAAAACTTTGATAAAAATCATAAATGGTACAAATTGCTGCACCAACTTCGAGAAAAACGGAATCAAGTAATTCACTCAGGCAAATCCGTAACTTTGGCTAATATTCGATCGATTTGGTCGGATGGAGGCTTGTTTACTGTCAAGCATTCAGAAGACCCGCAAGTAATTACAGACTTGATGGTAGAAGTGCTGAAAGAAATCTGCGATCGCACTTGGGAACTACCTCAAAAAACCTTCCTTCATTCCCTCTACGACTGGGGATTAAAAACACTCAACGACGAATCCGCCTCGACCAAAAATTAGGGTTATCAATAGATTTGACGTGAAATTTGTAAGGACGTGGTAATACACATTCCTACCCCTATCCATAATTGTCTCCTGAATAACCACAACTATGTACATCACATCTCGCGCCTCCACAATCCGTAACTTCTCCCTAGCCGCCGTCAACGGCACTATCACTCTCATCATTCTCCTAGTCGCACCACTCGGATTAGCTGCCGTAATTTCTAACACATTTCTTGTCACAGTAGCCACTTTTTTTGCATCGACAATCGCCGACCAAATCGTTCGCTATCTCCAACCATCTCGCGCCCCAGAAATCCAAATTTCCTTAGAATCTACCCCAGAATCGTCGCAAATTAGCCCGCGCCGTGGCGATTCCCAAAATTTAGACAGATAACCAACAATTTTGCAGCGGCGGGTTTATTGTTTATGCGTACCGTCTACGTTTCTCAGCCCGGTTGTTACGTTTCCCTGCACCAAGAAATGCTGGTCATCAAAAAAGGCGAATCTGTACTCGGTGAAATTCAGCTTCCTCTCCTCGAACAACTGCTGATTTTTGGTCAGTCTCAAGTCACAACTCAAGCAATTAGGACTTGTCTGTGGCGAAGTATTCCCATTGCTTATCTTTCCCGCATGGGTTACTGTTACGGGCGGATTCTTCCTATCGAGCGCGGTTATCGTCAACTTTCTCGCTACCAGCAACAGCTTTGTTTTGCAGAACGTTTGCAAGTAGCCAGACGCATCGTGCAAGCTAAGCTGAAAAACAGTCGCGTTATCCTGATGCGGCAGCAGCGCCGACAAGCTTCTGATGTCATTGTTTTTGCGATCGACTGTTTGGAACATTTAATCAAAAAAGCTGGGGAAGCTGAAACTATTGAGAAGTTGATGGGGATGGAAGGTGCGGGGGCTGCTCAGTATTTTTCGGCTTTTGAAGAGTGTTTGAGCAATCCTGATTTTGTGTTTGTCGGCAGGTCGCGCCGCCCTCCTGGTAATCCCGTTAATGCTATGCTCAGTTTTGGCTATCAAGTTCTCTGGAATCATTTGTTGAGTTTGATCGAATTGCAAGGGCTCGATCCGTATTCGGCTTGTTTGCACCAAGGAACGGAACGCCATGCAGCTTTGGCTTCGGATTTGATTGAGGAATTTCGGGCACCTATTATTGATTCGTTAGTTACTTATTTAGTCAACCGCCGATTTGTGGATGCTGGCAGCGATTTTGTCTACAGTAACGGCGGTTGTTACCTAAATGATTCTGGCAGGCGCAAGTACCTCAAAGCTTTTTTAGAACGCATGGAGGAGGAAATTGAAACTGACTCGGGCAAGCAGCCTAAGTGGGATTTGCTAAACCAACAAATCAAAGCCTACAAACAATTCGTTTACAACCCAACCGAGCTTTATAAACCTTACCAAATTCGTTAAGCCTTGCTTTTCTACGTGGTGATTTACGATATTCCCGACAACAAACGGCGCTCTAAAGTGCATGATTTGTTGGAAGGTTACGGGACTTGGGTGCAGTATAGCGCTTTTGAGTGCGTACTCAGTCGGGCTAAGTTTGATGAATTACGATCGCGAGTTGAGCAAAAGGTAAATCTCGAAGAGGATAGCATCCGGTTTTATCCGGTGTCGCGCCATACTTTGGGACAGGTGGAGGTTTTGGGAGTGGGAGCGCCGGTGACTCAAGCGGCTCGATCGGTGATTATTTAGCTCAGGTTGCGAGGCTGGTGGTAAATTAGCTCAAACGACCTTTTTCCGTCGTGAGCCTCGCAGCATTACGGGGCAAGGGTTTCAAGGATTGTTATGAGCGAACACAGGCGTGAGTTCCACAAAAAATATCTGAGCCTCGCAAATGGCCTCTAGACACCTTGCCCTGTCTTGGGTGTATTATGGAATACTCCCCACTCGTTGGGGAAACTAATTGAATGGAAACGAGAACTTGTTTGAACTCGTTGTAATCTCGGTGATCGAGTCTCCCCACTCGTTGGGGAAACTAATTGAATGGAAACTCAATGAATTTTGGTATTGTTACTCCTTCAATTTGACGTCTCCCCACTCGTTGGGGAAACTAATTGAATGGAAACACAATCATTAGGTATCTCATGCTCTAGAAAACTGTTAGACCTCCCCACTCGTTGGGGAAACTAATTGAATGGAAACTTGATTTTACCGTGATGGAACAAAGCAGCACACAGTTTATCTCCCCACTCGTTGGGGAAACTAATTGAATGGAAACAGTAACAGAGTCTTCATCTCGAAGGTCTGATAACCGTCTCCCCACTCGTTGGGGAAACTAATTGAATGGAAACTCTACACGGTTAAATAGCTCTAAGAAATCCTCTCTACCGTCTCCCCACTCGTTGGGGAAACTAATTGAATGGAAACTTTGCTTGTGTACCGCTACTCAGTTTTATGGTGTAGACTCCCCACTCGTTGGGGAAACTAATTGAATGGAAACTGGCGATCTAACTCCATTAGTTCGGCTTTTAATTCTCTCCCCACTCGTTGGGGAAACTAATTGAATGGAAACTCGACACTACTGTTATTGATTTTAACCAACAAGGCTACAAGCTCCCCACTCGTTGGGGAAACTAATTGAATGGAAACTTTGAAGTATACTGGTGAATGTTTTTACCCCTTCAACTCCCCACTCGTTGGGGAAACTAATTGAATGGAAACTGTAATAGCTCTTAAGACATTAACTTCTTCATTAAAACTCCCCACTCGTTGGGGAAACTAATTGAATGGAAACTTGGACGCTTTCTTCGATTTGAAAGATTCGATTGGCCTTTCGGCTCCCCACTCGTTGGGGAAACTAATTGAATGGAAACTTTATCAAGGTCGATCAAAAGTTTAGTTGTTGCCTGGTAGTGTAAGTCTCCTCCCCACTCGTTGGGGAAACTAATTGAATGGAAACTCGCACCCATTCTCTAAACTCATCATTCTTAGCTAAGAGAAGAAGACTCCCCACTCGTTGGGGAAACTAATTGAATGGAAACCAAATGTTGCTACGGTATTCCTTTCTAAGGTAACATCAATACTCCCCACTCGTTGGGGAAACTAATTGAATGGAAACAAAGGAGAGAAGAAAGCTCCTACTATTCAACGTTCTGCTCCCCACTCGTTGGGGAAACTAATTGAATGGAAACGAAAATCTTTACCTGAATCTAACTTCCATCTTTCGTAATAATCTCCCCACTCGTTGGGGAAACTAATTGAATGGAAACTATTTGGAGCAAAGCAATAGGTGATTTTTCGCTAAGAATTTTACTCCCCACTCGTTGGGGAAACTAATTGAATGGAAACCCGCTCTAATCCTTTGAGGACTAGATATTGAGCGAACTCCCCACTCGTTGGGGAAACTAATTGAATGGAAACCTTAAAAAAGTAGTGCTGACGCCGTTAACAGTTGTTCCCTCCCCACTCGTTGGGGAAACTAATTGAATGGAAACTCCGATAGCGGTTTCAAAGAAGGTACTTGTAAGCTCCCCACTCGTTGGGGAAACTAATTGAATGGAAACACTCATGAAATAAACTTGTGCAAGAATATAACGTGAGTAGTCTCCCCACTCGTTGGGGAAACTAATTGAATGGAAACAGAAAGGAAAGTTGCTCAACCAGTCGATCGCTTTGCCGTGCTCTCCCCACTCGTTGGGGAAACTAATTGAATGGAAACTTCTGGAAATGCTACGAACGCTAAATACAGTGGTCTTCTCCCCACTCGTTGGGGAAACTAATTGAATGGAAACCTTTTGCGGTCGCAGTGTCTAAATCTTCTTCCTGCTTATCTTTCAGCTCCCCACTCGTTGGGGAAACTAATTGAATGGAAACTTTTTCTTCCTTAACGCCTGACATCACTCTTTTATCTCCCCACTCGTTGGGGAAACTAATTGAATGGAAACGATACAATATCAGCCTTCTTGATTGTGATTTGCCCTCCCCACTCGTTGGGGAAACTAATTGAATGGAAACATCTTTGAAAGACAATAAAACTACAGGGGGTGCACTCCCCACTCGTTGGGGAAACTAATTGAATGGAAACTAGGCTTGATTAACACTTTTTCCGATGTTCTATAGGCTTCCTCCTCCCCACTCGTTGGGGAAACTAATTGAATGGAAACCCCGCTCGCCGAGATGACCGGCGGCGCCCAGGTCTGGTGGACTCCCCACTCGTTGGGGAAACTAATTGAATGGAAACTGCTAGGATCGTGGCAGTAGATAGAGTAGCGATTGTCAAATTGATGCTCCCCACTCGTTGGGGAAACTAATTGAATGGAAACGCTTCAATTGCATTTAGCAAACCCTGTAATCTTTGTCTCCCCACTCGTTGGGGAAACTAATTGAATGGAAACCAACGTTTAAGCTTTTAGGGTCTTTACCGCAGACTCCAGCTCCCCACTCGTTGGGGAAACTAATTGAATGGAAACTGCTTAATTTCGATGTCAAGATTTTTCTGAGCCACAACTCCCCACTCGCTGGGGAAACTAATTGAATGGAAACCGGACGCTGATTGGCATATCGGGAACCAACAAAGCATCGGCTCCCCACTCGTTGGGGAAACTAATTGAATGGAAACCTTGCTCTTAGCGCGCCTGTATCTATAATGTCACCCGGACTCCCCACTCGCTGTGGAAACTAATTCAATGGAAAAGCCCGGATAGCCTATATGGTGGCAGTCCGGGTTTTTCTGTTTTCACTTGTTGACGGCAGTTAAACGATGAGGCTAGAGAGTTTGCGATCGGTGCAACTAGCTCAGGAAAATCAATTTCTCCATCTTGGATGTGGAACCCCTACAACTCTCAAAATAGGTTCATCCTGACCCAGGGCTTAACACTGCTACAGATTCATCAGTATCTAAGCATTTCCCTGCCTAACCTTACCCTGCACCCTGGGGCTATCGCCTTTTTTGGTAGGGATTAGAACAACACCGACTAGGATCGCCGGACAATTAGAACAAAACTTAAAAGCACTCAAACCCTTTTGTAGACGGGAAATAGTGGCACACCCCCTGTCACGGCAGAAAGTGTCGGATTAGCGGCTAGGTACTAGCAGAGGTTCTGACTGTGGCAGAAGTGCGATCGCAAGGCGCAATTTAATTTCTCTCCTAAATCCAGAGAAATCCCAAAAACTGCATTTTCGATGTTTTCCTCTGAAGGCGGAACTATTTCAAATCCATGCTTCTTGTACCATTTGACAAGGCTGGGATTATTATTAATGTCTTCTTGAGTTAGAGAACCGTAGATTCGCTTAATTCCCCGCTGACGAGCTTTCTTTATCGCAAACTGCAACAGGTGAGTTCCCAGTCCCCTGCGACGGTAATCGATTGGCTTGGGTTCAACTAGCTGTCTCAAAAGAACTGCCCCTAAGTGCTCTGGAGCGTGAATTACATCGTCGCGAATCAAGATATCGCCTATCATCAACTTATCAGGCGGAGACAAAACGCAGTGAAGCGTACCAACTTCGCTGTTGCGGTACAAGAGTTTGGCAATAAAATATGAGCCTTCGTCCCCGTTTACTTGCAGGCGGTACTCTCGTCCTTGGCGAGCGCGAATAATCATCTGATCATTGTTTTCCGATGAACTTTCCAACATCATTTATTTTTAGAATATCCGATAGCGATTGTCGCTCATCGAATCTACGATGACCCTTATTTTCCTTGGCACCTCTCCTACCACGTTAAGAAATACCCCCGATCGATGCAGCAATGCAGTATTTGCGGCAAACTCTGTGGTATAGGGTCGAGTTTACCAAGATGAAGATAGAGGGACACGGGCAGGCCAAGATATTCACACAGGAGGAAATCGAACTCTTGTTCAACGAAGGTTTGCAAACCGATCGCGATCGCACGCTGTTCGGAGTTTGTCTCTACACCGCTTGTCGGATTGCCGAAGCTTGTTCCCTGGAAGTCATCGATATTTACACTGCCAGAGGTACAGTCCGACCTACAATCAACTTCCGCAAGCGCAACACCAAAGGAAAACTCCAAACCAGGACAATTCCAGTGATAGAGGATTTGCGAAGTCTCCTGACATCTTGGAAACCCAACGCGGGTCAGACTTATTTATTTCCCGGCCGCTACGCGAACCACCACTGGAAGCATTTGCACCCCAACTCAGCCGATCGGATTTTGAGAGAAGCGTTCGATCGCGCCGACATCGAGGGAGCATCCACCCACAGCTTCCGTCGCACCGCCCTGACTCAGATGAGCAACGCCGGAATTCCGCTGCGGATTATTCAAGAAATCAGCGGTCACAGTAACCTCGAACAGTTGCAGAAATACTTAGAGGTGAAGCCGGATCAAGTCAAAGGAGCGATCGCAAGTCTTTCCATGCTTTCCTACGCGGGGAAAGAGGTATTTCCCCGCGTACAGGATGAATTGTCGGCCGTGCCGTTACCGAGAGAGCAACTGTCACAAGGCCTATCAGACTCGGAACCTGAAGAAATTCCCGATTGGTGACGAGCAATTTTAGATTTTAGATTTTAGATTTTAGATTTGGGATGCAAGATTAAAGTCACGCATCAAGAGCATCGAGTGCCGATCGCTTTCTACCCCAAGGCAGAAACCCTCACCCCTGGATTTGTTACAATTCTCGATCGTGTGGAGCGGGTGCATCTACAAACCTGCTTAAAGGAGAATTGTTGACAATGTGGCTAAAATTTGGTGTTGCTCCCAGTGGTGAACTGGCGAGCATTGATGAGGTTGTGCGCGGAAAAACTAACCTCGCTTGTCTCTACTGCGGTGGCTCCCTCACAGCGAAAAAGGGTTCGGTGAAAGAGCACCACTTCGCGCACACCGGGGAGACTTGCAAGCCCGTGTCGCAGCGGATTAAAACCAAAGCGTTTCCATCGCTGCCCCTTTACGATAATTTCACCATCCAGCTTAAGGGAGAGGAATTGGAACAGTTGAAAGTGCTGTGGAAAGAGTACGGGGCCCAAAAGCGAGCGATTCCCAAAGACTTGGTAAACTTTCGGTGGGAACTCAAAGGATTGCTAGAGTCATCGGGCGATCGCTTGTATCAGTTCACCAATCTCGGAAAAATCCCGGTGGGTGCGCTTCCCCTGGTGTTGTTCAATCGCGTTCAGGAACCTTTGCTGCTGGCTGAGTTGAGCAAATTGGAGAACTCCGCTGCGGTGGCGGAAGCTGCTGGACTTTCCTGTGCGGATGAACGGCGGGCTGATTTGCTGATTTATCGATCGCAGCTTCGTCGGATTCTGGTGAATTCGCTCTACTTCCTGGAGGTAAAAGCGGACGGTCAAACGTTCTACAAAATTGGCATTACTACTCGATCAATTGAAGAACGAATCGCCGAGGTGCAGCGGGATGTGAGAGCGCATTACTCGGATGTGGTTGTTAATTTGCTGGGACTGTGGCAACACCGGGGGAATGTGGAGCTCTACTTCAAGCACCGGTACAAAGCTTTTAATTATCGCATTGGGAAACTAACAGAGTATTTTGCGTTTTCTGATGTCAAGGCTGTGTTGAATGATTTGTACGGGATGGAAGCAAAAGTGTTGAGTGATATTGAGGTGGATGCGATCGGCAACTGGGGTAGGAAGTGAAGAAGTGCGATCGCTACACTGGTTACATCCTTGTTCTAAGTAGGGCTTGCTGAATAAGTTAAGAAAAATCGCTATCGCAATTAATGGGTGATTCAAGCTCGGCGAAACATAATTTTTTGTTGACCATAACTTGGCCAGTTATAGCTTTTAGTAATAATTGACCCGTAAACAGGTGTGATTTTTGGTTTTCGACGTAAAAACACACAAAAAACCCGTCTTAACCAGGTAGAAAGGTTCATTACTAAAAAGTAATAGCAATAGCTGTACCCGAAGTATTATCAAGTTTTGCCATCACGCGATTCAAGGTGAATCTTCTTTTTCCTTGTCCGAATTTTCCCTCAATAGAGTTACGAATTCTCTCATCTTCCCAGGCTTGTTTCTTTGTTTCCTTACTGACATTTGCTGGTGGCCTTCCTAACGGAGGCCCACTCATTCTAATTCCTCTTTCTTTACACCAAGCTCGGTTTTCCCTTGTTCGATAAATGCGATCTGCATGGACTGATTCTGGGTAGTATCCTGTGTAGCTTTTAAATGCTTCTATTTGGGCTTTTAAGTCTCCCGACTCATTAAAGTTATCCCAACTTATCCGGTCTAAAAATACATATCCCTCACAGCAACTCGCTGACAGTTTAGCTCCAAACTCTGTGTTTTTTCCGGCTTTCCCTCTAATAATGGGCCGGATGTGGGGTTGGCTTAAACTTACTATTCTATCCGATATACTCTGTTTGTTATTTTCCCATAGCCAGAGTTGTTGGCGATAGACTTCTGTGAGGACTAACAAAGTTTTATATTGTTTTTTGTTCAGACTTCCTAGGTTCGCACCTGATTCGATTAGCTGTTCAATATGAGCTAAGTTTCTTTTGATATATTGCAGTTGTTTTTTCCGAGCTTGTTTTTTTTTATGGCGGGACGGTCGTTTTTCTTTGGCTACTGCTAAGAAGTCTTTTCTGGCTAGTTTTCGGTAGGTTCTGGGTTTTTTCTTGATTTTTCCTTTGAGCGACTTATAAAGGATGTCGATGATTTTTTCGGTATGAACTCTGGCTCCGTTTAATAGTCCTAAGTCGGTCGGATAGCTAATATCCGCTGGAGCACAAGTCGCATCTAGAATTAATTTCCCTTGATTGGGTGACTCATTTGTGGCGACCGAATCCTTTTTTTTTTCGGGCGGGCTTGGGGTAGTTTCCCATATTTCCTTGACCATTCTTTCATTGACTTTATTCACTAACTCAGCACTGATTCGTTGCCGAAAGTGAACTAATAGTGATGGGTCAAAGGGGAGTTCATTACTGTAGGTTGATTGACCAATAAAGTATTGCAGATAGGGATTTTCACGAATTTGTTCTACAGTCTCTCTATCGCTGATTCCCAGTTTTTCTTTGATAATTAATGCTCCCAATGCCATCCTAAATGATTTGGCTGGTGCTCCCATTTCGGTCGAGAAATTTGCCGCATAAGCTGATTCAAATTCTACCCAAGGAATTAGTTTTGCTATCTTGACCCAACGGTTATCTTCGGCTAACTTGCATCCGTTGGGGAGTTCAAAGTCGAAGGGTTCATGGGGAACAGACTCAGCTTTTCGGTACATGACTGCCAATGGTGATGCACGGGTTTTGAGTCATTATACCTGTTTTTCTTGCACCCTTACTACCTTTGTGCGTCCGAAAATCCTGGAGCGTGTTTACTTGAACCACTGATTCAGCAAGCCCTAAGTATCATTGGCTGGAGCAATATCAACTGCAATCACCGTAGCATAGGGATTGAGAGCTTCTTCAGGCACTTGAATTGTTAACTCCCCAAGAGGATCGGCACTTAACATAGAATCGACAATCGCACAGCGAGTTGAGTGTTCCAATAACTGCCCTCCACCTACCATAGCAACTGCTTGAATCCGTTTAATGGGTACACCTCGTACTGTTACTGAGTCGTAGGGCTTCATTAGCAAGAATAAGTAAAAGCGATTGCCCAGCCGAGTAGAAGGGCCGTAGAATTGCCAAGGTTCCAGTCCAGGCTGTGTTCCTACGATGCTCTGAGCATAGACAGCCATCCATTCTTCTACGAATTGCAACAAATCCAATTGTTCAGATTGAATCTGCCCATTGCCCGTAGGACTGACATTCAACAGCAAATTGCCGCCTTTACCGGCAACTTCACAGAGGGTATGAATAAGTTGGCGAGCTGACTTGAATTGGGTGTCCTTCGGGTTGTAACCCCAGCTTTCATTCAGAGTTAGGCAAGCTTCCCAAGTACGTTGAGGCGGTTGGGGGGGAATGAATTGTTCGCAGGTATCGAAGTCTCCAAATCCAGGGAGGCGATCGTTGATTAACAAATGCGGTTGCAGCGAGCGAATCATTTCATGTAGCTCTCTAGCTTGCCATTGCTCTGACTTTCGCTCCCAACCGCCATCAAACCAAAGCAAGTCAATCTTTCCATAGTTGCTCAACAATTCTCTGACTTGAGCGAACATAAATTCAAGGTAGCGCTCCCACGCTCGACTCGTCGGCTGTCGAAACTTCCCAAACTGATACGGTTTGTCGGCTTCTGTAAAAGCCGGATAGTCAGGGTAATGCCAGTCAATCAAGGAAAAATACAACCCAATTCGCAAACCCTCCGCCCGCATCGCCTCCACAAATTCTCGGACAATATCTTTTTTGTACGGCGCATACTCGATAGAAAAGTCGGATTGCTGGGTATGAAATAAGGAAAATCCATCATGATGTTTAGCCGTCAAAATCACATACTGCATCCCCAAGCGTTTTGCTAAATTAGCCCAAGTTTGAGGGTTGTATTCAGTCGGATTGAAAGTTTGCGCGGTACGGTGATAGTCTGCTACCGGAACATCTTGGCAGTACGGCAAGCTAAAGACGCCTCCCACCAACGGCCAAGATATTTCGTACCCGCACTGGCTGCTATGGCTCCAGTGAACAAACATTCCCAATCGTGCTGTCTCAAACCAGTTGTTTTCTTGAGTCATTAGTTCACCCTGAAATAGGCGGTATTGCTGAAAGAGTAATGTTTAGTCGCAGGTAAAATTAATAAGCTAGGGTATACTTCTTTGTTGGATTTGGCTGCAATGAACCTCCCCATAATACCCCACTGAAAATCATGAAAGCAGACACCATCGAAATTGTTGGTTTTCACGCACATATTTACTTTGACAGTGATAGCCGCGATGCTGCTGCGCGTGTACGCGAAGGATTGGCTCAGTTTGAGGTACAGCTAGGGCGTTGGCACGACAAACCCATTGGCCCCCACCCCCAAGCCATGTATCAAGTTGCGTTTTTACCCCCACAGTTTGGCACAGTCGTTCCTTGGTTGATGCTCCACCGCTCTGGGTTAGATATTCTCGTCCATCCCGAAACAGGCGACGATGTGGCAGACCATACAACACATTCTTTGTGGCTGGGAGAAAAACTAGAGCTGAATGTTGAAGTTCTGCGGCCTAAAACGGCCAGCACCAGCGGGTGAGCTCGCACGCCAGCAAAGTTCGCTCGGCAAGCTCATCATGGCGTTGCCACAGCATTTTCGGTTTCTAGGAATAGCTTTGTACGGTTTTCTTCAATGCTAATTACTCTGATTGCTTCGCACTAATTCTGGCAAATACGACTAACAGAGTAGGGTTCTCCTGACTGTTCCTCCCACTTATAGAACGGCATCATAATAACTGTAAGCAATGAGCTTCAACCAAAACAAACTTATAGAGCTTTACCAATCTTTGAGGTGACAGATTATGTTGATGCGCTCTTGGCAACCCTTCACGGAAATTGAAACCATCCGTCAGCAACTCGATAAAGTTTTTGACCAACTGGCAACAACGAGAGATAATTCAGAAGCCACTTGGATGCCCGCTCTAGAATTGGCTGATGCTGGCGACAACTTCGTATTAAAAGCGCAACTGCCTGGAATTGACCCCAAAGACGTTGACGTTCAAGTCACTCGCGAAGCAATTTCTATCTCTGGGGAACGCCGCTACGAAAACACTGACGAGAAATCTGGCTACGTCCGCTCAGAATTCCGCTACGGCAAATTCCACCGGGTGCTTCCCTTGCCCGTACCCATTCAAAACGACTCTGTGCAAGCTGAATGCAAAGATGGCATTCTAACGCTAACACTGCCCAAAGTAACTGAAGCTCGCAATAAAGTCGTCAAGATTAACTTAGCCGAAATTGCTGGAGCTTCAACAAATCCAGCTTTGGAACAGGCTAACCAATAACGATCGGCTGTGCTTAATCGAGTGAGGCAAAGTTTCCTTTCATTGAGCCTGATTGGATTTAGTTAACAACAACGGAACTGGAAAAGCTGATGCCGGGAGCTACACTTGCTCTCGGTATTCTTTATTTGGGAAACCCGATCGAAAAATCACTTGAACCCGCAATGAATTCAGTAACGGTTACAAGGCAAGAGAGAGCCTGACGAGCAGAATACCCAATCGATCGTCCAGGGGCTTTGAAGTCCCTCAGTCTTCCGTTCCACCTCGTTCTGTGGCGAATAAAGATGCTTGGAGTGCATTAGACCACGGAGCGCTTTTACGGTCATCAGGAATTCTTGGGAAAAACGCTGCTGCCAGAAACGCTGCTGCCAGAAACACTGCTGCCAGAAACGCTGCTTAACTCACACCTCTGGTAACTCCTGTAAAATCTGTTCTACTGTTACCTTCAGCGGAGGTAAATTATTCTGTACGATCGCCCAAACTAGGTTTAGCGAGACTCTGAAATATTCATGCACTACCAGGTTTCTAAACGCTACAATTTGCGCCCACGGCACTTGGGAATATCGACCTGTCAACTCGGACGATAACGCATTTGTTGCTTCTCCAATAATCTGGAGGTGATGAACAATCCAAATTTGGATTAATTCTTGGTTATCAAATGCCTGCCTGCCTTGGCTTGCATATCGTTCAATTGCGGCTATTGCATCTAATATATCTTGTAGCCGTTCCGCTTCCCGCCTCATAGTGGTACAGCTTCCTGCAAAACGCGCTCCCGAATGCGTTCTTTCAACATATCCACTGTGGCGATATCGACCTTGCGATTGAGCAGTTGTTCCAAATCAAGCAATAGCCCACCTGGAAACCAAGGCGTAATTTTCTCTAAATCGTAATCCACTAACAAATCAATATCGCTTTCTGGGGTCGCTTCGCCCCGTGCTACCGAACCGAATACGCGCACGTTGTAGGCTCCGTGCTTTTGGGCAATTGCTAGAATTTGCGATCGCTCATAATACAGTAATTCTTGAATGCCTAATCCTGTTTGGCTCATCAAACCCTCCTCAACGCTATTTCTAGTCTGGCACTTTCAGCAACAAGTTACGCCCAATTAGGCAAGCTATTGCTACACAATGCCATTCGCGATCGCCACCAACACCCCCATCTGCGAGAAACTAAACCTAAACCCAAAACCTCAACGTCATGCCCAAAATCCATGAGTGCGATCGCCATCACAAACATTCTTAATTCAATGGGGCGAAGAACGGCTCTTATAGAATCTATTCTACGGCATGAGGCGTTGCATCAAACGCATAGATTCTGTTTCGTAGGACATAGTAAAGCGTATCGTTATACAAAGATGGTCCCTCAATAGAGGGAGAACGTCGCTCACAATTGTGGCACTCTTTATATTCCCAGTAGGGATTCCCGGTTTGAGGATCGAATGCGTAAAGAACTTCTTCCCGCACAAAAAAGACTGTACCTTTGTGGGCAAACGCACCTGTGTAACTGGTAGATGCTTTGGTAGGAAATCGCCATTTCTCTTGTCGCGTTACTAAATCAACAGCATGCAAATTGGGGCTAACCCCACCAAAGTAAATAACATTATCGGAAATTGCCAGATCCGAATCCACCATGCCCTCATGCACTGAATATTGCCATTGAAGTTTGCCGGTCTGAGCATCAAGCCCATAGATGTAGCCCCGATGTCTAGTCGCATCGCCAGAGCCAATGTAAACCCTCCCCTTGTCCAAAAGGGGAGTGCTGTCCACCGCGTTATCAGTGGCAAATCTCCAAAGGGGTTTACCAGTTTGGACATCTAGCGCGTATAAACCGCTGCGAGTGCCTATGTATACAACGCCATTCGCAACCGTTGGAAAAGACATCACCTCATCTGGACGACCTTCAAACCGAGTGTTAATTTTTAACGGTGGGAGCGTTCCGTATGCCGGGAAGCTCCATTTCGAGTTTCCTGTGTTGGCATCAAGCGCATAAAGATACCCATCTAGGCTTCTAAAGCAGGCTACACCATCAAACACTACGACTGGCGAAAGAACGTTGCCACTAGCCTTGGTTTGCCACTTCAATTGCCCAGTTTGGACATCCAGTGCATAAACATGAGGTGATGAACCAATTGTGCCAACATACAGCATACCGTCAGCGATAACAGGAGTATGACCAATTGCGTCCGCAGGGGGTAACTTAAAGCGCCAACGTTCTCTTTCTGTCTCGACCTCAACTGCAAAAACAACTGAGGAAAATAGAGATATATCAAAGCTTTCTTTGCCACCGAAATACATCACGTTTTGTGCAATCGCAGGTGCAGTGGTAGCGTTGTATGTGTAGGTATGCTTCAGTTGTTTAGAAAATAACCTGTCTATCCAGGAATCAGAAGATATCCTAAAATCAGAAGATTTCACAGCTAGCAACAAACTCATTATTATCAGTAAAATAATCCAGAACCGAGAATGTATTGCTCTTGGTAAATAAAACATACATGAGAGAGGTTTTTCCTTAGTTTATTACTCAAGTTTATACTACCTTGCTTACGATGTTGAATGATGCAGTGGTTGAACCCCAAACCAGTGAAGATGTTCTCGACTGAAACAAATCCCGTGTAGGTAAGGGTGATGTATTGTAGGCGACTGTTCTCAGTATTTCTAAAAACGGTAAATACGAGATTGCAGTCAACAATCAACCAAACAATCCGGGCAATGCTGCTTTTCGTTTTGGATTGGCAGCAACTTGCGGGAGGAAAAATTGCGAGAAAGCCTCCTGAAACCAATTCCAAGTATCAGGCTCAATACAGCCAAGTAAAACTAATCGATGGCTCTCCATCTCGTAACAGCTTGGTGTGGCGGTACTGTTTGTTGGTCGAGCGCAAGCGCGGATATCGAATAATATTTTGTACTAAGTTGCATCCAAACTGCACCAGCCCTATGCCGCCATTGAAATTGCCAACTCTGCAATCTCAAAGCAGGCGATCGCCGACTCAAAATCAGCGTTCTACCTTAACGTTCCCAAACTTGACATACAGCCCAACCCGCCCGCCATGCCCAAACTTCCCGAATGCGATCGCTGCCTCCTCTACGCCCGCAACCCACACCTCGTTTGTGCAGTCCATCCCGCAGGTCCTAACACCGACACTTGCATTGACTTTCGAGAAAACCCTAACGCCGAACCAGAGGAACTGTGGGAACCCGAAGGGGCGAGCTATTACAACGGCGAACTTATCCTGCAACCGAGGCAGCGGTGGACACCAGAGCAGCAGTTAGACCTCCTGGACACGCACCCACTGTTTACTGGTCGCTGTCCCCGGTGTGAACGCCCGTTCCCTCAGTATGAAACGCCGCCTGTTCACTGGGATTGTTCGGCTTGCGGATGGATGGTGCGAATCGTTGGCTAGAAACCAGTCCTATAAAGGATTAGGGGGATTAGCCGCAAGGAATAGAACCTTGACAACTGAATGACCATGTAGGTGAGAATCAGTACCCTAGAACACTCAAATCCTACCCCGCAGGTGCAGCGGTGAAAGCATCTCCCCTACGGTAGCGACTAGCCATCAATCCGTAAAGCGGGGAGAAAAGATGTTATTACTGACAGCCTAAATCGGTAAGCATCGAGCAAAATACCCACGAGTAAAAGCAACCGCTTGAAGATACGCCTGAATCGTCGTGACGCAAAACCAGCGAAATAAGGCTTTCTGCGCTGGAGCCAAAAGGCAAAGGATAAGGAATTGGCAAATCGTCTGTTGACCAATCAGCACTTCCTATAAACCCGGCGAACAGTATCACTCTAAAGGTAAATAGTATGGTCATTCGGAACGAGATAACCTCTCGTCTGCTCTCAGGTGGTCGAATCCCTGTAGTAGGTGCTAACCGTATGCAGCGAGTAGGAAAGATTGGGTCAGAAGCGAAAGTCTGGGGTAATGCCCAGGATATGCAGACGGACTCACGGTGATTTGGAAGGAAAAGTCTCAATTAGTGAGTAAAAATGTCTAAAACGAGTTTAAAGATTACGGTGGAATGGAACCAAGTGAACTGGCGAAAGCTAGAACGTAAGGTTTATAAGCTCCAAAAGAGAATTTTTCAAGCCTCTCAACGTGGTGATGTGAAAGCAATACGTAGACTCCAAAAGACGTTGATGAAGTCTTGGTCAGCAAAGGCGTTAGCGGTTCGTAGAGTAACCCAGGATAATACTGGCAAGAAAACGGCAGGAGTGGACGGGGTGAAATCCTTATCCCCAGCAGCACGTTTGAAGTTAGTAAATAATCTAAAACTGGGGTCTAAAGTTAGTCCGACTAGGCGAGTATGGATTCCCAAGCCTGGAACGGAAGAGAAACGACCTTTAGGCATACCTACAATGGAAGACCGAGCCTTGCAAGCACTTGTCAAGATGGTATTAGAACCAGAATGGGAAGCGCGATTTGAACCCAATAGTTATGGGTTCCGACCCGGACGCTCATGCCAAGATGCGATAGAAGCAATTTTTAACTCAACTCGGAAAAAGCCGAAATACGTGCTTGATGCCGACATTTCTAAATGTTTCGATCGTATCGACCAGGAAGCACTGCTCAAAAAATTAAATACATTCCCCACCATACGCCGACAAGTTCGAGCCTGGTTAAAAGCGGGAGTGATGGACGGTAAGCAGTTGTTCCCAACATCTGAGGGTACACCGCAGGGTGGGGTCATTTCCCCATTGTTAGCAAATATTGCCCTCCACGGTATGGAAAAACGAATCAAACAGTATGCAGATACGCTGCCTACCAAAAGAGGAAAAAACAGACTTGACAATTTCAGAAGTCTCAATCTGATTCGTTACGCCGACGACTTCGTGATTCTCCACGAACATATAGCCGTTGTCCAAAGATGCAAGGAAATAATCTCCGAATGGTTACAAGGCATGGGTTTGGAATTAAAACCTAGCAAAACGAGGCTTACCCATACCCTTAAACGGTATGAGCAAGAAGAACCAGGATTTGATTTCCTAGGTTTCACGATACGACAATTCCCTGTAGGAAAGTATCACTCGAAACAAGGTTTTAAGACAATCATCACCCCAAGTAAGCAGAAGCAAAAGGTACACTACGACCAAATCGCTAGTGTTGTTGAAGCCCACAAGGCAGCACCGCAAGCGGCGCTAATTAGCCATTTAAACCCAATTATCCGGGGATGGGCTAACTACTATGCGACTGTAGTAAGTAAGGTGGCTTACTCAGATATTGATAACCTCATGTACCAAAAGTTAAGAGCTTGGGCAAAACACCGCCACCTCAACAAGAATGGGGAATGGGTATCAAAAAGATATTGGCACCCAATAAACGGTGATAACTGGGTATTCGCAACCAGGAAAGAAGGGTCATCAAACCCTATTCGGTTACTGAACCATGCCGACACCCCAATAGTGCGTCATGTGAAAGTTAAAGGCGAATTGTCTCCATACGACGGCAACCTGGTTTACTGGAGTACAAGAATGGGTAATAACCCAGAAATGCCAAATAGGGTAGCTAAACTCCTGAAAAAGCAAAAAGGGAAATGTACTCACTGTGGCTTGTTTTTCCGTGAAGACGATGTGATGGAAATTGACCACAGAATCCCTAAATCGCAAGGTGGAAAGGATTCTTACGATAATTGGCAACTCCTTCACAGACATTGCCACGACACAAAGACAGCTATTGATGGCAGTCTCGGCAACCAATCTGGCTGCAATAGTGCCAAGCCTAAGCCCACCAGAAGACTTGAAAAAGTCGATGATAAATGGGCAATGAGGTATGCGTAACAAGCACCAAAGCATTGAGGAGCCGTGTGAGGTGAAAGTCTCATGCACGGTTTTGAAGACCAGCGGGACTGGTGACAGTCTCGCTGAGTTTAATGATGATTCGGTGTGAGGTGATGGTTCATAGTGATTGGGCGATCGTTAGTTTTATTGGCTACGGTGCAATGAAAAGTTAGTCGGGGAAATTGCTTTTGCTGTCAGTTCTCTGGTTCGTCAAACAGAATTGACGAGGGTAGCCACTTCTGCGCGTTCTTTGGTGGTGGCGGCGGGTATTCTGTTGACGACGTTGTGTGTTGGTGCTTTGATGAGATGGATGGGTTTACTTTGGTTGCAAGGAGAGTTTGCGCCGGGGAAAGCGGTTCATCTGACTCAGAAGCAGGCGGAGGCTTTGCGGTGGGCGACTAGCGCTGAGGAGAAGTTTGCTCGGAATTTGATGAAGTGGAATGCGGATAGTCTTACTGATCTAGAATGTAAAAAAGATGTCAAACGTCTGGGGGTAACGCTGAAGGTAGCTGGAGGGCTAGCCAATTCGGGGTTTTGTACTATATGAGTGGAGCCTGTGGAAAAGCGCAAATTTGTAGTTCAACAAGTACAGCGCTATATTCTATTTTTAGCTGACCGGCTTTTCCTTAATCCTATCTTACAACTGTTGTCTAATTTCTGGTTCCATTTATGGCTTTAGCCTATAAGCGAGGATAACTTTATTAATTATGACTCAGATTCAAGAATTAGCAAAAAATATTGTTGAGCTTAGTGAGCAAGAACTTATACTTCGGCTTGGATTGAATGCTCAAGAGTTTAGTAGCGACTTGACTCGAAGTGCTTCGATTGACTCCATTAAACTCAGCACTCCTATTCAAACCAGAGATGGAGAAGTATTGCTCTTGGGAGAGAGTTTATTCAGACGGTTGAATACTAATTCATACGATCTTCTCTGCAAAGATCCGTTCGATGATGGCAAAACTCTTGAGCAGTTGAAGAAGGCATTGGATGAAAACATTGGCCAAGCTGCCGGAATGCTAGCACCTATTTTGGTTGCGAACCTAGGACTAGCTCCGGCAATTGCAGCTATTATGGCTGCTTTGATAGTCAAAATTCTTGCCAAATCAGTTGCGGAGACAATTTGCGAGGCTTGGGCAGAAGCTTTGAAAGCTCAACAAAATCAAGTTTCTGATCTACCAACTTGACTAGGCAGCACTTTTACTCGCCCTTCTGCATCAGCATAGAGGGAATAAGCTAACCAAGTTGAATTGTACGGAGCCGCTTTGCGAATATCTTCTCGTGCCAGCCGAAATGACTCTGCAATGGATTCGTTCTCCTTTAAAAGCTTCGTGTAAAAGGTCTTAGCAAACTGCAAAGCTAATTCATCTGATACTTCCCACATTGCACCAATGAAGGCTCCTACACGAGCCTTTACTAACTTTGTTGCCCAACCGCCCAACCCAGTTAAACTAAATTCTTCTCGCGCTCCATGACAAGCATTGATAAAAATTATAGGTCGAGGTCGTCGTCCTTTAAACTGCACCTGAATGTCAGATGGCCGCAATTCTCCATCGCTTAATTTGATTGCTGAATTATTGGGAGAGGTTGCATCGAATGTTCCATGACATGCAAAGTGCAGTAGGGAAAACTCCTCGTTGGTAAAGCAATCTAAAACCTGTAACCGTGTACCAAATGTAGTAAGTGGAGTAATACCTGAACACAAAGTAGAGAGTTGCTCAATAAATAAAAGTTCTTCTTTTACCGAAGCTAAGTTAGTTGGAGTTGGAGCAATTGGTCGCACTCTACCTATAATCATCTCATCAGCCGTTCCACCCATTGAAAGCCAGCGAGAAAGGGCAAACTGTTGACACCAAAATGGTTCTTGTTCTACCTTGCCATCATCATTGTTACGGTAAGGCTTAATCATTTCCCACGGTATCCACGGTTCTTCTGATGTAATTAGGAGAGATTTAACACGAGTCTTGAACTCCCAATACTCCTGTTTTAACGGTTCAGAAATCAGTTCATCCCAGAGTGAATTGCCAATAGCAGTTAAACGACGTTCGGTTTGTTCACGTCCTTCTTGTGTTGTTGGCACTCTCCTTGCCATGCTGGTCATCTCTCTGTAGATTACCTGCATCTTTTCTAAAGGTGAGCCTTCAAGGGTTACTTGTCCGGCTTTCCTATGGTTGTAATCTACATCTACCTTGCTCGAATGCAGCCTAAATAGCAGCGTCTTTCCGTCTGAACCGACATCTATTAGCAAATCTAAGTCTTGAGACGGTACAGTTTTTACGGTCTTAAATTCAAGAAGTAAAGATTCATCTGACTGCGGTACAGTTATATCAAGAAGTTTTTCAGCAATTAAAACATTACGACGTGCGGTGCCAATGCGGCTACCTTTATGCCAGAAGTCTACCTTAATTCTTTGTTCGCCAAGTTGACGTGGAATCAGGTTAAATCGCACCTGTGAGTCATCGTCCCGGTCAACTTTCATAACCTGAACATTGCTACTCTCAAGATCAAATTCACGAGCACTCAAAACTACTTCCACTTCTGGTAATTCTAAGGTACCGATGTCTGGAATCACAACAGATGGCGATTGCTCTTCAGGTTGTTCCATAAGAAGCTCAACAGTTAGACTGAACTTCTGATTAATAATCGCTTTATCTGGACAATCCAAGTTCGGATAGCGTGTAAGTGATTGAGGAGTTTGTATGTTTCCATATGGAGGGGTAGTTTCTATGTCAGGTGCTGATTCTGCCACATCGTCATCGTATAGTTCCCAATTTTGATCTATACTGCGACTTCGCATCCCTGGAAATAGTTGATCTTCAGGCTGTTCTCTAAAAAACTCAACAGCTTTCTGATACGCCATATCCATTTGGGATGGGCTGCTGGTTTCAACTTTCACTTCTCGACCTTGAACTTTTACGCTTAGTTCAATCCGTTTGGCCGCCCAGAGAGGCTCGCCCCCTGGGCTCATGAGACAATTGGGGGGATAAAAGTGATCGCTCAAAAAGCTAAACACAGCCTTGAGATTAACTGGGTTAACGTTCATTTTTAAGATTCCCAACAAAAAAGTCTGCAAAGATGCCCCCCTTTCCGGCACTTCCTCTACAGGAACTAATTCTGCCTCTTCTACCCCTTCCACTTCTTTTACGTGCTGTAGCAAATTTTCCACTTGTGCTTGTAATACTTCTTCAAGAAGACCGGAAGCGTAAAGGGAAATCATTATTTGAACATTAGACATGATTATTAACTCCTGTTAACTACTTTAACCATCATTTCAGCCGTTAGATTATGAGGTGAGTTGGTGAGCGATTCGGGTAAAACTTCAACACGACTTACGCAAGTGTCACAATAGTTAAAAGATTTTTTAGGTACGTTGTTGCGTTAAATCTGGCGCATTAGCACAACAACGTACCTTTTTTACTTCCTTCCCGCTAGAAGAATTTGTATTCTGCCCCCCTGCTCCCTTCTCCCCTTACTGATTTCCCCTACTTCCTGGATACATAACCTTAGAGCGGGAAGGGAGTAATATGCCAGTTACGTAAGTCCTTGTTCAAGAATTTTCTCAGCAAAAGCCCCATACACGCGCCCCTCACCCATCAGCACCTCATCAGAAATGCGATCGAGCGCCTGCCACACCTCTTTGAGCAATTCTGGCTTATCCAAAAGCACTTTGGCAAGAGCAGATTTAGGATACAGCATCAAATAAACATTGGTAACCGTCGCTTTTGAATGATTCAGGATAAAACGAAAAGGTCTACCTCTAGCAGTAGAACAACTTGAGGATAGCAAGTTAAAAAACCCAGGAGGTGCCGGGACTGTGTACGATCGCCCTAGATTTTCTGCTGCTGTGTATTTTGTATGCTCTGGTTGGCGATCGCTCTCCGACTGAGTGAAGCGTGAAATGATGGAGAGGCACTAAGAAATATGGAATGCAGAGAATGACTGACTGGCCGATCGAACCTCTCGATTTGCTAGACACCGACTACGACATCCTCGCCAACAGCAGCCATCCATCGTTTGAAATGCAACTGGTGAGGTCGGGGATTGATGCAGCAGAAGCCCGCATCAAAACCAATTTCCTCACCCTGGTGCGCCAAAAACCTAAGACTCCCGAACAATGGGCTACTTTAACCGAAGCATGGTTCGTAGCTTGCGAGTATAAGCCCACGGTTGAAGATTTTCGCTTATTAGCAGAATTCCTGTGGGAGAATCAAGAAAGCGTTGAAGTTGATTAGCTGCTGATAATTTTGAATTGAATTTACTTAACAGAGCGATCGCCATATTTTGAACAGATGAGCTTTTACCGCTATGCCTAAACCAAAGAGGTATCCCGACAATTGGCAACAGATTGCGCTCTCGGTGAAAGAAAACGCAGGCTGGCGTTGTGCTAAGTGCCATCAACAATGCCTCCGACCCGGTAAACCCCGACCCGGTAAACAAAGCGGCTTAACCAAATCTGAACGGTGTGCTTTAACTTTGGCGGTGCACCACCGCAATCGGATACCGGAGGACAACCGCCCTGAAAACTTAATCGCTCTGTGTACCGCGTGTCACCTGTCCTACCACAATCGCGGTCAGTCTAACGTATCTCCAGGGCAGTTATCTCTGTTCCCTGATGATGGTATTGATTGGGAGTTCATCGCTTCTTCTGAGGAATCGGCACGGGGCAATTGATTTGATCCGAATCTGCCATCTTCTTAATTAATTGGAGGGCTGCTATGCAATCTCCTAACGCTCGGTGTTCTCCACCAGGCAGGGGGAAATACCGATAATCTTGGTAATAGTAGCTCCAATATCCCCTCCACTGTGCCGCCCATTCCATCAAACAATCAGAGCGCTTTGTCAACTTCAAAATGGGCAAACTGTGAAGCCGACAGCAGTAATTTAAAATCTTGATATCAAAAGCAGAATTGTAGATTAATACTCGTTTATCTTTAAGGACTGCATCAATACGGGGATAGACTTCAGGGAAACTCGGAGCATCGGCTACCATTGCATCGCTAATGCCGTGAAGCTCTGCTGCTTCTGCGGGTATTGGAATAGAGGGCTTGATGAGCGTATTCAGCAACATTTCACCGCAATGATCGATAATTGCTATCTCTACAATCTCTGCACGCACGAGTCCCGTAGTTTCAGTATCCAGAATCACCCAATCGTTCAGGCTTAATTGTTCTCTTGCCCAAAGAACAGCACTCACTCTATCTTTTTCTATGAAACCTACTTCTCGATACCACTCTTGATAATCCCGCTTGATTTTAGCTTTGAGGCGATTAGCGGCCAGGGTTTCCAATTGTTTTGGAGATGGCTTTCTTTTGGGTCGGCAGGATTCAGGATTAGTGGAATCGTAGAGGAACACGTCGTATTTTCGCGTTTCGATAACGCCTGAAGGTTTCAGAGGCGATAAACCAAGTTCACCCAGTTGCTTTTTAGTTTTCAGGTGCGGTGGCGGCTCGTTGGATTCGCCCCACCAACTGTATTTTGTTAGTTCCACCATTGCAGTTTCCCTATCTCTGCCATTTTATTATCGCATCATTGAGGAAAATGAAAGCAACTACGAATACGGTATTTGTTGGTAATGGAGTGCCTGAGTTTTACTCAAATTTCTGAGGCAGTGACCGGGTGTGATATTGCCGATGCACTGATGCACTCGAACAAACCACCAGATTGTCTGGTGAGCTATTGGTTTTGTCATGGTCAAGATGATGGACAACTTCACCGGGTCGGAGCTTGTGGTCGATCGTCTGTTCGGCAATTACACGATGCAAATAAACGGTTTGATAGCTCATGGATCTTCTAGAGAAACGGGGAAAATTGCTTGAGAAGTATCCAAAGTTGGGGTATGGGTTTGTTTCCGAACTTCCTCAAACCAATCTTTATGGGCTTCAAAAACTGCTGTCAGAACCGAGATTAACACTTGCCATTGTTCATACGGAATGTCAGCGTAATCGTTTTCTATTCGACTAATCTCACAGAAATTTCCCTTTTTCTCTGTGCGAACGGTCAATCTACGAGCCAGTTATATTTGACTCATAGATTGATACAATCGGGCATTTTTGATTAATCGACCCAAGGTGATTTTTCAGTTCATAAAGCTTGAATTAATTGCTAAGATTTAGTCATGGGTCGTTGACGTTGCTGACTCCTTATTATTTAATGCCTACTCTACTGCTTGGTTAAAAGCTTCATCAGTCGGCTCATCTAACATTCCTATTGCAAACAGCCATTTCAGTTGTATATTCCTACCACCGCGACAGATTTTGGTGTTATTCGTGCTGTGACAAATGTGTTGCCCGTTTCCCATCAAGTTTTCGTAGTATATTGCCAAATCTGATGGAGAGAGAGGTAATGGTTTTTCACCACTAAACGGACAAGTTTTGCACGGTTTGTCTTGAACCGGGTAGGTTCTCATGTCAGTTCGATCGAGTTTCATTTTAGATGGTTCCTAGTTTACGAAAGTCGGGAATTGGTCGTTGGTCGAGACATTGATAAAGATGCAGGCAGAATTCGTGAACATTTACCCATTCCGATCGAGCAGGCAGAATCTGAAGTGCTAAAGCCTCTGCACCCAAAAAAATGTCTTTGAGTTTGACCAAATCTATCCAAGTTGGAACTGATTTTTTACGAGACAGGGAGACATGAACCCATGAATAGCCGTCTTTTTTGATCGAACAAGAAATTATTACAACCAAACCGTCACGACTTCTATAAGCTCCGCCATCAGGTCCGATCTCCTGAACTGACCAATTACATGGCAATTCTTCAGCAGTCGGGGGATTCCATTCAACAGTTTTAGTTTTCATGAAGATGCCGGGAGCGACCCGGCGACAGCGCGTATTAGTATCCTAGTAAATCAAACGGATCGCGAGAATCTGTAGCTGGTTCTGGAGGATTGACTAAATCGCATTCAGATTCAGTAATTGCCTGATAAACTTCACTCAGTGCCTGAATAGCATCCGCCAAACCTAATTCATTTTGTGTGACAAAATTCTCGCTCTGTTCGAGCGCCTGATACTCTGGCTGTTTCTGCAAAAGTCGCAGATTTTCTTCAGCACCCGCAATTATTGACTTGATTTGTTCGACTGTGATTGTCATGACTCTTACTCCTTAACTGATTAAACTCACTCAAAACCTCAACGCGAAGCATTATTAGCTAAAAAGAGTTTTCAAGTAATAATTTTCATCAATTTTGTTCTCACAGACAACCATTGACTTAGCTGCTTGTTCGGCTAGCGATCGATTCCAACCTTTGAGTTCAGACTTAGCTACTAATTCAAGCTCTGGCATAACGATTGCTTCTAAGTAAAATACATTCCCTGGTGAATCGTCATAATAACAAGAGCTTTCGACTGTAAATTTCCAGTTTGACCAGTAAAATGTACTTTTCATTGCTCTTAATCGCGGTACAATTCAACTTCAACAATGGAGATATTCTGATTTGCAGGATGAAGTTTCTCCTCAGTTAAGCGTTGTTCAGCATCCGATCGAGTATCAAAGAAATGGGCTGCTTCAAAATCTTCAGTCCATTTCCCTTTCATTTCGAGAAGCCAGTAAACGCAGCCATATTCAGTAGCATCGCCAACCCAATAACTCGCCTTAAGAATCGCAAACTTGATTTCAGACTTAGGCTTAGACATAATTTAAGACCGGGAGCGACCCGGCAATCACGCTATTCACTACACAATTGATAGGCAAATATTAAGCACAGAATGAAATTGCTTTCCAATCCGTAGCCTTCCCAACGACTATTTCTGACTCCAACAATGTGACGGCATCGCTTAAGCCAATCAACACCGCCTCGTTTGGTAATTTCTTCAAACAGTCGTGGATGTTGCTGTAATTTGCACACAATGATTTCCGTCATAATCTCGATCGATTCCTGCATATCACGACTTTTGTACTCTTGATAGGCAGATTCAGCATCACGGAAATTCACGCCTCTGAATGTTACCGGGTAGCGATTTTTGATTTTGTTCTTTCGGAAAGCTAGCTCTGTGGGATTTGTCAAAGCTGCACCAATTCCAATATCAGAGCCAGACCAGATATTAATGCCTTCCATCTTATCAGCTCCAATTAAATAGATTGAGCGATTTGATAGGCTTGTTGATAGAGTGGATCATTACTCTTTGGCTGCTGATCTTCTTTTTGATCGCTGACGGCTAAAGCTACCTTGATTTTCTGAGTTTCAATCTCTGAAGGTAGTTGTTGATTGTGGTAGTAATAGTTGGCAGAAGTCTGGAAAAAGTTAGGGAGATCGGCTTCATATTTCAGAAACCGAACTAATTCTTTTAAGTTCATAGCATTTAGAAAAGCAACACCACCTTACAGCGAAGCATTACTGTGACTTTTTAGTATTGCCTTCAAATTCTTCGATCGACGGTCTGTTCTGCCACCATCCGATGCAGATACACTGTTTTATAATAGGTCATAGGCTTTGCGATTGAAGTAAATGGGAAATACTGCTACGGCGTTTTCTAAGTCCAAAGGCTCAACTTCAGTTTGTTGACGGATTTGTTCAAGCCAAACAATATCGAGAGCAAATATTCTGCAAAGCGCAGGTATTAGCCAGTCATACTCACCTGATCGGATGTTGATTCTGTTATTTTCTATCTTTGACAGCAAGCATCGATCGACTGTCTCAAAAAGCTCTGACGGAATAACCAGCAATTTACACAAATCTTTCTGGCTGAAGCCATATTCTTGCCGAGCATTTTTTATGATTCTACCCAGCGTTATCTTGCTTTGATCGTAGTTGGTCATGATAAGTAAGAATTCTGGGAGCGACCCAGATATACGCTCTTAGACTTAAATTGGAAGTGTTAGATAACCAAATTGTGCATTTGCTAGCTCAACAACTTTCTGAATTAGTTGCTCTCTTTTTGCCTCAAAATCTGCATGAGGCAGTTTGACATACCGATAAACGTCGGAATGTGACCATCGGCTCTCAGCGTCGTATCCTTGATCGCCACTCATCACTACAATCTCAATTGACGTAGTTTTGGGCCATTTGGTAATTTGCAGATGATATTCAGAAAAATCATCGTAGCTATTAAGCAGGCAACTTTCTTTGGTGTATTTGACTGATTTACCATCTTTGCTTTGCCAAGTACCATGTTCTATGTCGAATTCTGACATTGTTTAATCCTCCATCTCACACCCTCACAAGCGAAGCAAAATCTTACTTTGACTATTGCTATTGCTAGAAACCCTTCGGCTACGCTCAGGACATCGCATTACCAAAAACATTTTTAGAAACGTTACTAGAAACAAACAAGAAACAAGAAACAAGACACAAGAAACTGTTATATCAACCACCAATTTAAAGACTGAATCAATTTAGTAGCTTTGTCGATGACCTGACTAACCATCGGTCGGGTAATAATCTGAATATTGGACAAACCTAAGTCAGAAACAGCGTCAAGACAAGCACTTTCCCAGGCACTTTCTTTGGTTGTGTAGAGTTTGATGGGAGTAACACCGATCGTCACATACTTTTGTTGAGAGAAACAAACCAATTTCGCTGCGTTGCCCGGTAAAAATTTAGGGGCAACAACTTCATGTTTGACCTCACAAGGTAAGAGCTGCCCTTCCTCGTTAAGCCATACAGCCTCTTCAATTACAGGACATATTCTCAGTTGGTTTTCGACTTCTTGAGGTATTGAAAAATCTGGGTTGTGCATAGTACGATAAATCTGCTAACAATACTTTACGGCGAAGCTTATAATTTGCTTGCTAAGTAAAGAATAGCGTTAAAATAAAATAATATTAATTCTAAAAGTGAGGAAATATGGGCGAAGCGAAACGGAGACGAGAAAGAGGGTTAGGATTTGGATTTAAGTCTCAGCCTGAAAGTTTAATTATTGGATGCTATCTAGCTCCAGCAGGGATAAGTGATCGACACACAGTTTACTTAGGAATCAGAAAAAAGAATCCTGATTTAGTAAGCAGCAAACCGTTGTCTGTTCATACAAAAGTGACAGATGCTTTCCAAGTTCAGACGGACTGTAACAAAATATTGAAGGATTGCTCTTTTTCTATGAACCAATCAGATGAAAAAGTTTTTGACTTATTTAAGGAAATGCTACTGTCTAGCTACGGGAATCAGAGTGAGGAAGGCGATCGATATCAAGTATCGGGCAACATAGATGCTTTCAATGCCTGGATGAACGAGGGCAACTACCGAGATAAAAATAATCCACCGCGGGGAGTGAAAATTACCCATTTAACATCGGTAGTCAAAAAACGTTACAGAGTTTTCAGCAGTCCAATTAGAAAGGAATCACCCAAATTCTATGGAAATCCTGAAGATAATTCGATTTTTCATGTAGGTGAAAGTTTTGACCGCCCCATTGCCGGAACCAAAAATGAACTGTTTATCTGGCAAACTTATGTAATTGCAGGATTCTTCGCTGATTACCTGAATCTTCATGATAAAAATTCCCTGAGCGCTGAAGAAGCCCAAAGACTAACTCACGAAGTACAGGATTTGATGAATCAGGAGCGATCGCCAGGAGTTACCTTTACATGAGTTTTAGGCATTTTCTTCTTCCTGATTGGTAAAACGGTGGTAGATCAAACTTTAGTCGCGTCCCTGGACACTGCCAATGCCGATGCGGATGGCAGTGACAGTGCCAGTAACGAATTAGGAATGGCGATGGCGATGAAAGCAAAGCGGCTCGCAAGCTACTGTGGCTAATTAAACACGTAAAAACTCTTCAAAAATGGGAAGTAGACTCCGGTGAAGCCCTTGATTTAGAATGCTGTCTTTCAAGGGTTGCGGAATATTTCTACGATTTACTTCTTCACCATAACTATCAGAAGCGTAGTTGTAATCCTGTCCAAACTCTAGGATAATTTGTCGTCTAAGTTTTTCAGCCGACAAAATTTCAAATAAAGGATCTAACGGGAGATATTTGGTATCGTTCTTATCTATTTCATTCCAATTCCCCGGCGAAAACCAAATACTTTGGGAATCGCCTCCGAAGAACCATTCCTCATTGTAGGTGTTTTTAATTCGATCGAGGAGCTTGTTGCAAGCAATCCACAATGTATCATTAGGGTCATTTGAGTGGGGATAACCTAAAAGATACCAGTCAAAGTCTTTGGTGATGACAGTTTCCCTCAAAGCCTTGCTGATGCAAATGCTAGCAACAGATATCACCGTTGGGTCGATCGATTCATTCTGAAGCAGCTCAACTATCAAATCAAAACCAGTATCGCCATATTTGAGAGCTTCAGATATTCCAGCAATCTGTACTTCTATATTGGGCGAATTTAAAAGCTTTCTGAGTATCGCATCATATTCTGTGGGTTCTTGTGTAGACATAGTTGTTACCTCTGATTAAGAAATTATTACTTTACTTGCTGTGGGGTGCAACTTCCACGTAAATGCGCTAAAATTGATGCTAGCTACTGACTACCGATGCGCTAATACACGCCCGCAAGCTACGATACTTCAGCTATAGTTTCTAAGAAGTTGAGGGATTACGGATTTAACTTGGGTTGCACTTATCAAGAAAAACTTTTCATTAGCGTCAATCCCTAGAATAACAAGTAAACCTCGCAACTCTTGTCCGTTATTAGTGACAAAATTTACTTCACCCTCCGCACCAGCATTACTTAAAATTGCCAAACTCTTGTCAATAAACTGATGTCCTGTAATTTCTAAGAAGGCTTTTTCTTCCACTTGTATATCCAAACCCAGAAGTTTTTGAATATCAGGTAAAACTTCGTTTTTAGAGAATCGAACTTCCAAACCTTGGTCTGAAACTAAAACGTAATAGAGCATAGACGTGTCGATCGTATATTTTACTCTGGGTCTACCATTGATGGTTTCTGTCGGGACTGATTTAATTTCAATTCCACCATTCTGCAAAGCCAAAATGATTTGATTAACGTACTCTGCGGATAAGTCTAATTGAGTACCTATGTCTTCTGGGTAAAGAGGTTCAGAGTCTTTAAGCAGATTGTAGACACTTCTCGCAGTGTACAGCCCTGACCACGGTAATTCATCCCCCCCAGCAATTACCCTGGCATATTGAATTATTCTTTGGTAAAGATTGTTATCCATTTTTTCGTTGTTGTTCCTTTGATAGGTGCTAAGAAAGTTGCCATCACGCCCCAGAATGAGGGGCATGATTTTGTTAGGGCTAACGTAAATTTGCTTGATACAGTTTTGTTTCTCGTTTCACAAGCTCTACCTGCTTCTGAGTCAACAGACAGAAATCTTCAATTTGTGGATCGATCGCCACAACAAGAACTTGTCCCTGAAGGATGACGCGCCTCGGAGTAAGCATAGTTGGCTGATGAGCCTTCCGCAAGAAGTCATCGTCAACCAAGACAGCGAGTGAGGGGTCAGAATAACAGCCATAGACCGCCTCAAAGAAGGCTTCTTCCCCTAAAATCCCTACAAGCTTTTGAATTTCTGGGATTTGTGGCAGTTCAGTTGCTGCTACTTCTTCAATTCCTGTTGAGTTAATTAAAACGTAAAATCGTGTCATGCTGGCTCCAGTTAACGGTGGCAATTACAGAAAATCAATCAATATCTCACAGCGAAGCACTAAAATCGTGTTCTGGCTTGGGTGGTTTTTGGTGCAATCTGAGTTCTTCTTTCACTATTTTTACTTGCTCAAGATTTAGCAAACACAAATCTAAGAGTGAGTTGTTAGTTCCAAGAATAACTACCTGACCGAAAATCACGCCTCCCTTTTTAGTTACACAAGTCGGTTTCAGCGCTTTCGGTTCCACGTCATCATCACAAATTATGACAATCTTGGGGTCAGAGAAATTAGAAGAATCTAGCACCTCAAAAGTGGCTGGCTCTCCTTCAATGCCAACCAAATCTTGAATTTCTTCTGTTGTCAGCATTTCGGGAGTGGTGTAGACATCTACCTCTTGTTCGTTCGTAACCAAAATGTAGTAAGGCATAAGAGAAAACTGGGGGCGACCCAGTAATTACGCTATTATTTGCTATTTGCTGGTGAATTCCTAGTTTACAGGGGCTGTTTCTGTAGCTCTACACAAATCTCTGGCTGCTTCAAGATGTAAAGGAGCAACATAGACTCTGAAAGCACCTTCTCTCCACAGCATTTTCTCATTATGAGGATAAAACTCTATCTGATGCGGAATGTCACTATTTTTCATGGCGGTGACGATCGACTCATGCTGATATGCGAAGAAGTCACTCACAATAATAAATCCGTTTTCAGCAATCTCTGGCAATTCACCTTCTAATTCTGTGGTTGTCATGATGGTAAATAGGAAAGAACAAATCAACACCTTTCTGCGAAACACTACCAGGTAATCTCTTGCAAATAATGCTCGCCTGTTTCTCTGGCTAAACTATCAATCCACTGGTGAGGGACGTTGAGTTGTTTTAAGCAACGGATTTGTTGTTCAATGCAGTTCAATTCTTCTTCGGTGCTATTGTTGACGAATTTATCACCAACACTTCGACGCATGATGTGATGATTTTCATGAACAAAAATGCTGGCTAACCATTCGACTTCATGACGAAATGTTCCCTGAGCAATTTGTATTTCATTCTTCCAATGAGCAGCACCCGATGAAGTAGCGCTAGTTATCGGATATGTGTACTGTTTGAGCAAGGCGAAATAGTCAGGACAGTACCGATCGAGAAGTCCTAAAGCTTCGATTACTTTTGCTTCAAAATCATCAGCAAACGGCACCGGGTTTAGGATTTTAATTCCGTAACTTTCTGTGTAACTTTCCTGTTTAGTTTCTTCTGCAACAATCTCCGTTTCTAATTCAGTTGAATTATAGGAGTTGTAAGTTGGGTGAGAGGCGATCGAAGTAATACCAAAAACCAAATTAAACCAACTCATCGTTTGTACTTTCCTGAAAGTGTGTAGTAAGCAGTTGTTGTTTCATCTTCATCCGCAGTCAAAGTTAAGCGATACACAGAGTTATTCCAGTTGTAGGTTTCAGGAGCTTTGAATGCTATTAACTCAGTTTTGAATGCTGTAAACCAACCCTCTCGGCAAGCGTCGTACATCCGTAAAGATACGATTATCTTTCGATCGTAATCTTTGATTAGGTGGCGTTTGATGCCTTTCACGAGACGAACTTCTGAGAGTTTTTCTAGTTCTTTTTGGGCAAAGTCAAAGCCTGTATCCTCGAAGTAAGTTGCTCGTTTCTCATCATAAAACTGGTCATCAAACGGGATAAACTTTGGCACATCCCACAGTTCAGGATTGGAATTAGCTAAGTCATGAGTGTTGGATAGATAACCTACTAACTGGGTTCCATCACCAGTGAACTTTGTAACCTCATCGACCATTTTCAGGACTTCGATGTAAGTTTTTAAGACAGTTTCTGAAGAGTTTTCAGCAGCTAAAAATCTATAGCCCTGGACTCGAACAATGTAGCCGTCTTCGTTAATCGTTATAACTTTCATGGAATCATCAAGCATGACGGTAAATAAGAAAGGACAAATCAATATCTCAAAGCGAAGCATTAATGGATAACTTGACCCTAGTAATTCCGATGAAAAACTAGGGTGAAGTTATCAAACTAAAAGATTAGAGAAGTGAGTTTCAGCACCCCAAGCATCCCAGTTAGGGCGCTGTTGCCGAGCGAATAGTTCAATTCTTGACGGCTGCGATAACTTGCCCAACTTCTCGCAATTTTCTAGTCTCTGACCTAGACTATTGGCAAGAACCCAAAACTCTTCAGGTTTCTTTGAATGTTCCTGACGACGGGCACGAATGATGTTAGGAACATTGGTCATTCCGAGTGTACTCATGCTAGGAGCATTACCCTTTGTTCCTACCAATAAGTGTTCGGTACAGTTGCGACCATAATGCCCCATTCCCATGTGGGGTTTTCCAGCGATCGTCACCTTCTCCCAAGTGAACGTACTTTTATGTTCATATCCCCACGCTAGGAGACATTTAAAGGCTAAGAATTGGTGATTGTTCGTTGTCCAGAGAAGGATATAGGAATCATCGCCTCCGATCGCACCGATCGGCATATCCAAAATCTGCTGGTCAGTCATCGCAGGATACGGACACCGCCCCCGGTGGCTAGGATCTGTTTCTCGTAAACCATATAACCAAGGAGGATCAGCAACAATCAGCCGATAATCCTTGCAAGGAACCGGGGGTAGATTTGGGATTAGATTGATGGCGATCGATAGTTTCTGTTGTCCTACTGTGTCATGAGCTTTGTAACTTTTCATCCTAATTTCTACTTTCTTTTGAGGTGTTTGTTGCCATTTTTTGTTGCTGTTTCTGTTGTTCAGCGTTTTCTTTGTTGATAAGTAATCCCTGATAAAATAGTTCCTGTGCCTGTCTAATTTTCACAGTATTCTTATTTAGCGTTTCAGCAATCAAATACTTGAGAATTTCCACCGAAGTTTGACCATCTAATCCCGTAACATTTTGAACAAGTTGAGAGCCAATGGCAATATATGCCAGTTCAAATTCTGTTGCGCCTGCTAGAACTTTGATTGCAAATTGTTCCAAGCTCCAGTTATTCAATCGAGCGGTTTCAAAGACTTTATCAACCTCTTTTTGGATTCTGGCTGCTTCGTCTACTACTTGTTGTTCTCTTTCAGCATTCATGATGTTTACCTCATTCTTTTTACTTCTGAAAATTTGATACTTCGTAAAGCACAGCCGTATATCTCGACATAGATATAGGTGATGATTTTACCTTCGCCTTCGATCGAATCTTGAACAGTTTTACGATTAAACAAGAAGAACATTCCCCACCAAGTTAAAACCATCGGCGGTTCCTGCATAACTTCTGCTGTCAGATTTTTTTCATCAATGACTTCTAAGATGACAATGTGTTTCATGGTAACTATTTGATGTGAGAGAGATTAACTCAAGTGATTAGTTTGTTAATCGGTTCCTGATATTTCACTAATCCATCAGCCATCAGAGTTATAGCTGTCTCTTCTGTCTCTAAATTACCCAACAAAGTAGCTTCTATCATTTGCTCAATGTATAGAAAGCAGGATTCTCCTTGTAGACCTGTGACACTTGTTAACAAGAGACTTGCAAATGCTAAATAATTAACATCTCGATCGAGCACCTTCTCCCAAATTTCGATCGCAAACTCTCTAATCTTCAAGCCTCGTTTTCCGGCGCAGTTCACAATTTCCTTGATTCCATCCTTTAATTCTCGGATTTCTGCTTCTGGAGTTTGTTCATTAGTTTCTTGAAACATTTGGTTTCCTATATTCAAGGTCAATCCCTCTAAGCGAAGCATTATTTGTTTCACTTAGGTTTGATTGACATGAGCCTAAATAAGAGTTTCATCAAAGGTGTCTTTCTGTTCACCGTCAATTTCAATCTCTTTAACGTTGGAGTAAAATATCATGTGTACTCGTAAAGGGACGTTGCTACCTTTACCAAGCTGATTATGAAGCCAGCCAATGCAGGGCGATCGAATCGACTTATGACAAGTCATCACTGTAATATTTTTGCATTGAAGCTGAGAAACATTACCTGTTTCATCAGCGATCGTCTCGCGTAATGCTTCATGAGTTTTAACGCAGTAGTTAGGAATATCAGCCACTGTTACTGATTTTTTCCACGGACAATTTTGGCATTGTTTGGTTTGAGTTAGGACAAGTTTTTTCATTAGTATTTGACAGAAATAATGCGGTCGAATTCGTCTCTGACAATTTTGGGACTTTTGTTAAAATTCATGCCACAGTTTCGGCAAGTGTAATGTCTCAAGTATCCGAGTTGACCCAGAAATATGAGCTGACCGTTACAGATTTTGCATTTCACATTCGCCATTTTCGTTATTCTCTTTGAGGGTGTTGTTGATAATTAAACCTTGATTAACTAAATCGACTGCCCAGTATACGATCGAAGCATCTTGTTGCAGAGTTCCAGTAGCTAGATATCGCAGAAATTGCAGCAATTCATCTCCCAGAAAATTTGTGCTGTGGTGAATCATGCGACAAGCAATTGCCACATAAGGTCTTTTCTCTAACATTGCCTGAACCCAAATTTCAGTTGCAAAGTCAAGAGTTTTGACCTGATTAGTAATTGCTTCAGCAAAAATTTTGTTAACTTCTGCCTGCAATTCTGCCAGTTCTTTATGCTTTTCTTGGAGTGCACGATCGGAACTTTGTTCGCTAGCGGTCATTTGATTTGCTCCTGATATTAGTTGAGTGATGTAGTGCGAAATTGTGTCCAGCCTCCATAGTAGGAGGACTGGACAGCATTTTAAGGCTTAATTTTCGCTTGGCAAGTAAAGAACTCTATCTCGTAAGAAAAGCTTGATTTCCGGCAGGGAAAAATCGGTATAAGGTATCTGCTGAATAACGGCAGGTGTAACTCCGAGTTTGGGCGTATCTTCCCAACAAGTCAGAACAGCATCATTAGGCGATTTAGGCTTGATAAATTCATGTTTATCGCCAACATGAAGGAACCAAAGTTGAAACTCACTTAAACTACGAACTTTCCTCAGTCTGTGTTGATAGGAGACGATCGCATCAATCAACCAGTAAGCTTCAGCATT
Source organism: Microcoleus sp. K1-B1 (assembly GCF_036704705.1). Lineage (NCBI taxonomy): Bacteria > Bacillati > Cyanobacteriota > Cyanophyceae > Oscillatoriales > Microcoleaceae > Microcoleus > Microcoleus sp. K1-B1. The sequence goes on from NZ_JAUBSH010000012.1 coordinate 51,803, forward strand.
TTCAGCCAAGTATTTGACTCCATCGGTGTACAGAAGTCCAAGGAAATGCTTGTAATATTGCTCACTTCCATTAAAGTGTTGCAAATTCTTCGACAGTGTTTCAGCATCCATCATTACCTTTGACATACTTCTTACTCACAAACTCAAGACATCACTTCCTTACAGCGAAGCATTACATCAGTATTTCACTGTTCTTTATTTGGTTCAAATGCTTCTTCTAATTTCTCCTCAATGGCAAAAGCAATAATTCCGATCGCATCTCTCATTGCTGCTTCATCTCCCTGCTTAGAACGCAAAAGTAGTGAAGGAATTCTGCTTTTATCAGGAAATACCTCATTAATCAAAATCAAAGCATTTGCGTTACCAGCGAGGGCGGTTGACCAAATCACTGAGGCAAACGCCCAACTATTTATTACTTCTTTTTTGCCTTCATCAGTATCGATCGTTTCCAAGCTTGATAAAGGATGAACAAAATGCGGTTCCATATTCTGCCTCAATTTATGTGAACAATTCCTAAATCCAAAAGCGAAGCAGTTATACCCTTTGGCTTCGCTTTCTGATAATGATTAATTTTCGTCAACCTGAAGAGGGGCAAAACGAGAGTAGGAATTTGGTTGGATTTGAACATCAGGAATGCTGGCAGATTTAGCACCCGATCGAATTGCCCAAGTTTTCAAATCATCAATTTGGGATTCAGCAATTTGTGCCAGAGGGACGCAGCCGGCGATCGAAACAAGTAAGTCATCCTGGGTAAACTCAGCCCCGGCGCTGAACGCACTTTGCATCGCATCGAAGACCACTTGCTCAATCTCAGCACCTGAGAAATTTTTCGATTGCTCTGCCAGCAGCTTCAAATCGAAATCGCCTGAGTTGACTCGATCGGATCGGACGCGGGTGAGATGAACTCGGAAAATTGCTTCCCGCTCTGTGAGGTTGGGCAGATCAACCCAAAAAGTTTCATTAATGCGGCCTTTGCGAATCAGTTCGGCCGGCAAAACTTCGGCGCGGTTCGCGGTCATCACTACGAATACCGGCGCGGTCTTTTCTTGCATCCAAGTGAGTATTGTTCCAAAGACCCGCTGGGAAGTGCCGGAATCTCCATCCATGCCGCTAGTGATGTTGGCGAACGCTTTGTCTATTTCCCTTTGTGTTACGCCTACCTCGGTTCCAGGTAGGCTCTTTAAGTTTCCCCAAAGAGCAGAACATATCATAAATTATTAACTCCTGTTCCCTGACTTGACCTGACCTTGACCTGACCTTAAAAAAACAGTTTGGAGTTAATAATCCCCGTGCGCTTCAGACTCCCTTGAGTCCTACGTCTTGCGACTGTTCGTTGAACCTTCCCCGTGTCTCTATGTTTATGTTTGAGGTTTAGGGGCTTGGCTGCTGATTGCCACATATTTTAGAATTTTCAAACCGTCACGCTTGCCATTTCTGATTACGTTGTGGTTCCTAAAACTTCGCGGTGTTCCAGCAATTCACACGGTTTAGGCTGGACTAAGATTTAATCCAGTAGCAACACGCACGGTGAAATCGCCTCGACCAGTTTAATCACCTGTCGGATGCGGCTTTCACTTTCCCCAACCATGCTGCCGAACACGCGACCGACATCGAGGCGCAGCAAGGGGAGTTTCCATTCCGTGGCGATCGTTTTTGCTAAGAGACTTTTGCCTGTTCCTTGAATGCCGGCGAGTAACACACCTTTGGGGTTTGGTAAACCATATTCGCGGGCTTGGTCAGTGAAGGAACGCGATCGAGATTTGACCCATTGTTTGAGAATTTCGAGTCCGCCGACTACTTCCAGACCTGATTCAAGCGGGATAAATTCTAGGATGCCCGTCTCGCGGATTGTTTGGCGTTTTTCCTCGATGACCGCAGCTAGGGCGGTACTATCAACTTTGCCTCGTTTACCACGTACCAAGCATTTGGCAAGGACGCGAGATATCCGGCACCGGGTCAGCCCCTGGCAAGCTTTGACAAACTGCTGCCGTTGTTCCGCACTTAATTTGAGATCCGGGGGTGCCACCAATCGAGTGAGCAAGTTCGATATCTCCTCGATGCCTGGTAAGGAGATATCTACCACCGTCGTTTCTTGAGACAGTTCTTGGGGCAGGCGTAGTTGGTCGGAGAGGATGACCAAACAGCGGCGGTCACGGGCAATTTGAAATGCCAGGTTTTTCAGTTCGCGGACGATCGCTAGTTGGTTCATAGCTATCTGACCATTGGCACCGGGGGCTATTAAACTCCCTAAATCCTTCATGACAAATACAGTGACTTGCTCCATTGGCGGCGCTTTACTGATGCGCTCCAGTGCTTGCATCGGGTTCCCCTTGCCTGTGCCATTATCTGTCCAGCCCCTGGCGAAATCCCAGAAATAGATTTGCCCCTCAACCGCTTTGACTACTTCACACAAGATTTCTTCTGCTGGTTCCTCTTCCGGGCTCACCACCCACAGCAAAGGAAATCGCGCCAATAACATTAGCTGAATTTCTTTTTTTTGATCTATCATGTCTTTAATCCAATTATCAATTGCTAATTACTCTCTACCCAGCAATCGAGCTTTTGAGTCACAAATTTTGCTACAAGTCTTGAACACCCACCCCAAGACTTATTAGACATCTAAAAATACCCATTCTCCCTTCTAAGCTCGGTAACAGAAACAGCAACTGCTACTGAGCTTTCTGTTTCTGTTTCTGTTACTGTTTCTCATTTAGCCAAAGCAACTTTTTGCTTTTTGTTTCTGGGAGCAGGTTCAAACGGCTTAGCTGGAGGTTCAACAGATTCAGATATAGCAGGGTCAGAGTCAAAGGCAGAGTCAGAGTCAGAGTTAACGGGTTCTAAAAGAGGGTCAACAAACTCTGAAATTCTTTCAGGGAGGAGTTCTGGGAGTAATTCAGGAAGTAATTCAGCTTGAGATTCAGCTTGAGATTCAGCTTGAGATTCAGCTTGAGAGACGGAAGTTTTAGCAAGAGCAGCTTTCAAGATTTCAATTTCTCTGAGAGCTTCAGACAAATCAGCATGGAGTGTTTCATTTTCCACCATGAGCTGAGCATCAGTGACTAGCTCATCATCTGAATCATCTAAAACTCGATCGACTTGTAAAGCGCCACTAACTTTCTGTTGACTTTGCAGGTTAGTGATTGTTGTTGAAGCTTCTCTTAGCTGAGTTCTCACTTGTTCTAGTTGAGATTCAAGAACTTGTTTCTCACCAACTTGTGCTTGGAGAGTTTGGATTTGAGCATGAAGGCTAGAAACTTCACGTTCCCGTGCTTCGATTTGACCATTAAGCTTAGATATCTCACTGAGTCGATCGCGAGAAGCGGTTTCAAATTCAGCAACTTCCAGCAAACGTTGTTCGGAAACTGTAAGTTTTGCTTGTAATTCGCTGCGATCGGCTTGAATCAAATCTAACTGTTGACGGAATTCTTCAGAATCTGCCAATTGTTGCTTGTTGAGATTCATGTACGCTTCCCTGAGCTCATTCCGCTGGCGTTCGTACTCCGCTTTGTAAAAATTCAACTCGTACTGATTTTGAGGATAATCCTTGAGTTGTTGCCGAAGAATTTCGTTCTCCTGAGCGAGAGATTTCATTCGATCGCCTGAAATAACGGTATCTGCTTTTTGGTAAGCGAGACGGTAAATGGCAAATCCCATTTGCTTCATGACTGCCAGGATTTCTTCAGGCACTTCCGATTCATCAAGCAATCCGTCATCTACGGCTTCCAGCAACGCACTTGCTAAATCTTTTTCAGATTTTCCTTGCTTGAGGAGTGACAGATTATCTGATCGCCATTCCTTGACCAGTTTGCATACGGCGTCCGTACTGCCTCCAAAACCGTAGATTTCTTTGAGGGCTGCATTCACTGACCGGACTGCAATCCCTACACGATTTTTTTGAAGTGCAGCACAGGCAAAATCCACCATTTCTCGGTTAATTCCTGTGTATCCGGGGTTTTGCTTCTTGTGATTATCTAAGTCAAAACCCGATAAGTCAAGGCTGGTAAACGTTGTCGGTAATTTTGCCATTGCTACTCATTGGTAAATAGTGCTGGTAACTTACTTACCAATATACACCATTTACCAATAGTGGTAAATACATTTATTAAAAAGTCATAAGGGAAATAGAAGAATTCAGGAGGCAATCCGCTCGGCAATAACCTGGAGTACAACAGCAAGCTCCTCTTTTGAAATAGTACGAACTTGCTGTACGAGTTCTTGCAATGGGGTGGGTTTGCGCTTCCCCGCAAGGAGTAGCTTCAATTCTTCAAGAGTTTCACCTCTGAATTTAGCGACACGTTCCAAATTTTCCAGGTCGGGAACCCCTTCTAGCTTCTCCCAAGATATTAGGGTCGGATGAGTTACGCCCAACAGGCGACCAAATGCTCGGTATGGCCGATTTGCACGCATTTCATAGATCAGCTCAGCAAATTTTTTCCTGGCGCGATCATCCATCATATATCGCTGAGGTTCTCTCTGGCTGTCGCTTTCAGAGTTTTCCGAATCATTTTGAGAAGGATTGGGAGGATGTTGCACATGGAGGGAAGACTCACTTTCCACATCTGGATAGTCGCCCTCCGAAAAACGAAATTTGATATGAGATGGGGTATCCATTTGGTAAATAAGGTATTATTGTGGTAAATACGCATGGTAAGAGAGTTACCAAGCATCCTATTCGCAGGTACAAGGCACAGAGCACAGGGAAAGGTAAGCAAACTCAAGCTAGTAATAGCTTAAGACATAGAGACATTGAGTTAATCACATTCTGAGCTGTTCGGAACCTTAGTTTGCTTTGAGCTGTTCTGGATTCTCAATCACCACACCCTTAAATGCTTTGCGGTCTTAGCCTGTCCTGACATTGAAACAGGTACTACGTCCGCCTTACTTTAGCGTAACAACTTAGCCGTACATTAGCAAAGCTCCATCATTCTTCTTCGAGCTTGGCATATTTTGCTTGCAATGCACGGGCAACCATAACACGCAGTCAGGAAATTTTAAGCGTGGACGGCTACCAATCTCTTACTCACTATTTCTTTTATATGATGACAGAATCACTAAGCTCAACAGTGCTAACTGTGTTAGCGGATACCAACAATTTGCCAGAGAAAGTAAAAAAAACTAAGCGAACTTTATTAATTTCTGAAGAAATTGACCACAAAGTTCGTGTTTTTGCAGCGCACAAAAGAATTAGTGTCGGTTCTTTAGTTGAAGCTGCTCTAGTTCTTTACTTTTCTCAGAATCTCTCTCAACAAAATACTGAAATGTAATAGAGCAGAGGTTCTGATGACCATAAACGGATGGTGCCGTACCAATTACCACAAAGATGGTAAACGTCGTTTTGCGAAGTTGACTGGCGGTTTGTGCTGTGAATGTATAGCCGACCAACTTGCTCAACCAACTACTGAATCACTTAATGAACCAGCCGCTGAACCTAAAAAAACACTCCAAAAAACTGCACAACAGAAGAAGGAAACAGCCGATCGCAGGAAAATTACTTGTCTTCAACAACAAATTGTTGATATGGAGGTAGAACGCAACCATCTAACTGCCGAAATAGACCGTTTGCAATTTAAATTGCAGACTCTTATCAACTCCTTGAATCAATCTGGAGTTGAAAAATCAGGAATAAAATCAGGAGTAGCAAAGACGTGAGTAATAAAATCGTGATCGATCGTGAATTAGCAGAAAAACATCTCACTTACCTGGGATACGCACCAGGTGAAGCTTTTCTGAGATTTTTCTTTTATTCCACAGACGATCGTAAGAAAAAAGATAAAGGGCGCAAACTCTCTGGCTTAGACTGGCAACAAATTGAACAATACCAAACAGATGATCGCGGTGTCTATGTAGTTGTTAACGGCGCTGGTGGCACTGGTCACACCGATGCTGATATCACCCGTTGTTGCGGTATTTTCTGCGAATGGGACGATATACCGCTGGCTGAACAATTTGAAAAATGGAGTGCTGTAAACTTTGTAGAGCCGACGTTCACCATATTTAGCGGTGATAAGTCGATGCAGCCGTATTGGCTGTTTGAGGAGCCTATTACATCGGAACAGTGGCGCGAACTGCAAGTGCTTCTCATCGAGATCATGGAAGCTGATGAAAGTAATAAAAATCCTAGTAGGGTGTTTCGCCTAGCAGGGGGTTGGCACGTCAAACCCGATCGCCAACCAGTCAAGTCAGAAATTGTCAGTGAATCAGGTATTCGATACAATTACAATGATTTGCGGGAACGTCTCATTAGATTATTCCGGGAACTTGAGCAAAGAAGAAAGGAGGAGCGAAATCAGCAAAACTTACTCGACTTATTAGTCAATTCTTCTAGACCGATAAGTATTGAAAATACCGCTAACGGTACAGGAAGTCCGAGTACGTCAACAGCAACACTTATAAAGCCGACAGAAACTCTCCCCGCGCCAGGAACCAAAAAGATAAAATTTAAGGATCTTAAGGTTCCGGTGCCGATCGCCATACCCTTGGATTCCGCTTTGGGCAAGGCTAAGGTTTATTTGAATGGCGTCGAAACTCGAAGAAATACATCAATGGCAATGCTCGCCAGAGATTTACTTGGAGTTCAGACAGAGTTCCAGCGACTTGGACAACTTACAGATGATGATGCTTATACATTGTTTCTGGATGCTTGTCGCCGTTGTTCACCCGGTGGCGGATGGGATGAGGATGAATGGCAGCAGGTGTGGGATTCGGCTCTTAAATCCAACCCCATATCTTCTATCAAACACTATATTCCTGATGGAGTAGAAAGCTGCATCAAAGGCGTATACTGGCGCTTTCTCAAAGCTCAGCAACCCTTTGATTTAGGTTTCTCACCGGAATCTGATTCTACTTCTCTTCCTAATTCTGTTCCTGATTCTGTTGCTGATTCTGTTGCTGAGTTAGAAAATCAAAAGTCATCGGGTTTCAATATTTTCAATTCTGATGACAAGATGATTCAGGATTACAAAAAGTTGAATAGACATTTTGGGAAGCGGATCAGGCTAAACACACTCAGCAAACGAATCGAAATAGATGGGAAACCAGTATCTCTCGATCGAGTCCGTCTTCAACTCGCAATCAGACACGGAGTATTGGCTCGATCGAGTAGAGAAGATGTCCAAGACATTCTCACAGAAATAGCCGTGGAAAATCAATATTCACCTATTCAAGAGTATCTAAATTCTCTGCCAGTGGCTTCAGATACTTCGATTTTAGATAGTCTGGCTGCAAAATACTTTGGTGTTAACGATCCAATTTATGAAATGTTCGTCCGCAAAACATTAATTGGCGCTGTCAAGCGGACTTTTGAGCCAGGCTGCAAAATAGACACAGTTCTGATTTTGCAAGGGAAGCAGGGCTATAGAAAGTCCACTTTTTTTAAGATACTTGCGGGAGACAAATACTTTGACGATTCTCTGGGGACTGTCTCTGATAAAGATGAAAGACTCAAATTGCACCAAGCTTGGTTTGTTGAATGGGCAGAACTAGAAAGTATTTTCAGACGGCGCGATGTCAGCGCAACCAAAGCTTTTTTATCCACCGGGACAGACAAAATTCGACCGCCATATTGCCGAGATATTGAAGACTTCAACCGACCCAGCATCATTGTCGCAACCACCAACAAACAAGAATTTCTGGCTGATGAAACAGGCAACCGGCGATTTTGGGTAATCCCGGTCCAACACCGGATCGATACCAAACGGTTAAAGAGAGAACGAGATGATATTTGGGCTGCTGCGATGCTGGCTTACCAATCTGGCGAAGAACCTTGCCTCGATTATGAAGATGAAGAGACTGCCGAGCACGTTGCTCAAGAGTTTCAGTCATCAGATCCCTGGGAAGATGTCATCGAAAATTTTATCGAGCACCGGGGATATGTTCAGCTTAGCGATCTGCTCACTCATCTCCAAGTTGACCTGAGCAGACAAGAGCGATCGCACCAAATGCGCTGTACCGCTATCCTCAAGAAATTTGGCTGGGAGCGAGAGTTCCGATCGATATCCAATAAACGAGTTCGAGTTTGGTGCAAAACTGAACCCATTCCCGAACCCGTTCCTGAACCCGTTCCCGAACCCGTTCCCGAACCCGTCGCTGTTGGTGAAAATGAGGTTGATTCAATCCCTGTTGAGGCTGCTGATCAACCTCAAGTTTTGAAAATCGACCAAAAAAACGAGGTCGATCGTAAGGTTGATCACCCTGCTACAGAAGCATTTGATCAACCTGATCAACCTGATCATCCTGTTTCTCAAACTTTACTAATTTCTGAGCAGACTGTTTATCCAACCTCCGAGCCAACCTCCGAGCTAACCTCTGAGCTAACCTCTGAACCAACTTCCAACTCGAGCGGTAATTCGATTTCCGATCCGAGCGCTGAGTTGAAAAATGAGGCGACGGCAGCAGAAGATTTGCAAAGTTTGGGTGAAAAGGTTGATCAGGTTGATCGGGTCGATCAAAACCTTACAGAGCAAGGCTTTGATTCCGATCGACCTACCGAAAATGAGGTTGATCTTTCAAAAAATGAGGTTGATCAGCAAACTCAGCAACAAAGAGAAGAAGCTGGCCTACTCGAATATATTCGGACAGTGCTCGAAGCCGGCGACCCGGAATTAGCCAGAAATATCCAGAGTGTTTTGAAGGAAGTTTGCGGAGCAGGTGCAGCCGATCGCCAAAAAGTCTGGGCAAGCCTGACCGAAGCTGAAAAAGCCACCTTCACTGCATTACTTGCAGCCCCTGAACCCGAAACCCCCGAAACCCCCGAAACCCCTGAAACCCCCGAAACCCCTGAAACCATAGACGAACCAACCACACCAACATCTGAACCCACATCTGAACCTGTAGAGGAACCCGCAGAGGAATCCATACCGGTCACGCCAGCCGAAACTATAAGTGAAGCGACATCAACACCAAATTCTGCGCCCACACCAACCACACCTGAACCCGTAGCCAACCAATTAATTAGTGAAGAAGATGCAGAGAAACTGCGAGATATAGCTCTGATTTGGTGGAATGAATACCATCCCGAACGGATGCAAGCTCTGCTAACACAAATGTACGGTTGGCAGACACCAGGGACTAAGTACGACGTGGCTGTGATAGTTCAGTGGCTGGAGGGGGAAAGTGCGGAGACTCGCGATCGAATCAATCAATTGATAACCCTCAAAAATAACAATTCTTCAACCGATTCCCTATTCACGGATTCTCTAACATACCCGAAAAACAACCAGGAAACAGACATTTAAAACAGTAGAGACTATGACCACTGAAAGAACAGGGGAAGATGAAGATCAATCGAATAAGCTTTCAACTGAACTTACGCTTGAACAGCAATTTAAACTCAAAGTTTATTCGGATGAGACTCAATCACTTTCGGCTGAAGAAGCGCAGATATTGCTCATTGAAATGGTTCGGAGAAACATGATTAAGGATAATGTTATTAAACATTTAATTAATCATCATGGTGGCGAAGTTCACCATTTCTAAATAGGGTGTTAAGGGCTTTAAGAGAGGTTTTGACACGCCTGGGCGACCCTATTCGGTCATAGTACAAGGAGCGTAATCAGGTACAGACAACAAAGTAAAATTTTAGAAGGCATTCACTGGGAACCCAATCCTGGTGGAAAAGTTCTCTATAACTCTGTATTGCAAAGGTGAGGTGACTTAAATAAGAGTAGGGATTGCAGAAATTCTTGCCGTCGATCGTACTTCTTTCGACGACCTCTTTCGACACTGTAAAAAATACTGTAAAAAATTTAGTCGGTAAAAAATTGGGTTATTTTTCGGTTCAGTTTGCCAATTTTTAGGTATGCGATCGAGAAGTAGTTGTTGTAACCGAGGAATTAGCGGCACAATTCGATCTCTGTTTCTTTTGCAAGCTTTATTGGCAGCTTTCGGATTGCGTTTTTCTCCATACCCACTTACAGAAGAGTTAAAAGTCTCACCAACCCACAGGTGACAGAAAAGCGAGGCGCATAGCGCATCGCCCGTGCTACGCACTCGCTGGAACAGTGCCGCCATCTCAGGGCTGCGGCTTCCCCTGCTTAAGTTTTTGGGTGTCTCGGCTGACCCCCTAAACTTCTATACTACTCTCTCAGAAACACAAAAACACGTTTTGTTTCTGAAAAACACAGAAACACGTTTTTGTAACCCAAGATATTTAGCCAAACTAGAACGCTCGATTTTAAGGCGTTTGTACTTGACAAAGTGGTCAAAGAGGTCAGAAACAGAAATGGATTCTTGTTTCTGGGGCTTGTACTTGGCAAGGGAGGGGTCAAAGTTGCCACCTCAAAATAGTTTCATTTTACTTGTAATACTTACTGTATATAGATTTTTAGCATTTTCAATAACTGATATATCAATTTAATCCTTTTTTTAAGAATTCTCAGAATTTTCAGATTCTTCAGATTGGACAGCTTCCCGTTGCTCAAGCCATTCGAGCACAGCCATCCTGACGATCGATGCCAGTGACTGGCTCGGCTCAATCGCCTGAGCTTTTAATCGCTCCCGCAACTGCCCCACGTCGAATGTAACGCTGATCCGATCGCGACTATCCCTACTTTTTGCCATGAAATCCCATAAAATCCCATAAAATCCTTTGACTACTCAAATCAGGATAATGGAAAACTTAGAAACTTTATAAGTTTTTCTTGACGTTACACTAATTTAGTGTTACATTTGCAAAAACGCCTGGTAAACGTGCGTCAACACGTTCACCAGACTTTCTACCAATGCCGGTACACGGCACTAGGAGACAGCATTATGTTACTACAGCAACAGCATCTAGTTGTGGTTGAACGTTCGTTCAACCCCAACTGCATTGTCAGAGGTTTCGGCAAAACGGCTCAAGAAGCAGCTCGCAAAGTTTTGGAACAAGCACGGGAATATGGCTACTGGGACGCAACGAAAACTTACCCCAAAGCTAAAAGCCCGGAACCAGCAGTCCCAAAAGGAAGCGGACGGGACGATGGCGCGTTCGCGCCCCGCAAGCTACGATAATTTTTTTTAAATGCCTGTGAGCTACTTGAAAGACAGCGCCAGCTATCCCTAAATTAGCTCATACAAAGAGATGAAACGCCGAAAGACAATAACAGCGCAAGTTACAGAAGAATCGGGTAGGCGCAATTTCTGGACGCGATCGGAGTTAAGGGCAGAACTGGGCAAGATTTCCAACAAAACGAATAAGCCAATGGCAGAAGCAACTTTTAAACGAAGATTGGCGCTGCTTGAGGAAGAATGCCCAGAAATTGACCGATCGCTCTATAGTCGCAAATTCTCGGATTTTTCAAAATGGTGTCTGGTTCAGCTAGAGGAAATCTTTTTGAGCTGCGATCGAGATATCGACAAAACCCGCAATTACTTACAAAACATAGGAATCAACACAGATGAGTATTTCAAGAATCGAACTCAAAGCTCAACTTGGCCTGGGCAAAGTTAGCGACATCACCAATGTCCGTAAAGCCCTGGGTCAGAAAGATTGGCAGAACTCTCAGGTTTTAGAGGCTGATGCTCTCGAAGTGACTGAATATTACCGACTGGTACGAGAACAAATGATGTCCCCAGCAGACGCACTGTTACAAATAGCTGGCAAACGGACAGGCACCGCAGCGGAAGCTCAAAATGATGATATTGACGAGACTGCGGTTGATCATAGTGAACACCGCGACGCGGAAGAAGAAACCAATGGAATGGTACTTGCTATTCGATCGCTCACTCAAGAAGCCAGCTTAGCAATGACTGATGTTGCTGAGGCAGCATCTGAGCAAATAGTTGATACTTTTTGCATTGCCCTGGGCGCAAATGTAGTGGGCAAACTTCAAGACAGAGCAACTAAAGTTCGAGCAAATTTTGGTTCAATCACTGACTCTATTCGATCGACTCCTTTAGATTTGCGTGGCGGGAGTTTACCGGGAAAAAAACAGGAATCGAAACAGATTACTGGACTTTGGGGCTAATCGAATCTTGCAGAGAACTAGCTGAAGTTTATAACGATCGCCTAGTTCTGGAGCATCAAGCTAGGCAAGCTCACAGAGAAAAACTATTCACTGCTTTAGTTATCTATGCGAGCTTGCGTTCCCCTTCCTGTTCCTGTTCCTGTTCTTGTTCCTGTTCTTGTTCCTGTTCCTGTACCAAGAAATCTACACCTCAATCTAGACAAGAGGAAAGAGCAATGATTCAGTGGTTGATTTCAATTTTTACCGCTCCCGCCAATCCCTATCCTGTGAGTTCAGCTTCAGTATTTATGACGGGGGTTTGCTAAATGTTAGTGTTCATCAAGTTCAGCAAGAGGAAGAATGGAGCCAACGAATGATATGAAAACCATTCTTGAGTTTCTGAAAGAATTTGGAGTAGGTAGTGTACCCGAAATTTCATTCTGTACTCTAATTCAAGAATGGCGTGTTGAAATCGATGTCCAAGATATGGGTGATGAAGGTTGGCTCGAACTGTCAACTAATGATCAAGAACACACAGTCGCAAGAATTAAACAATCATGAATGACCAATTTTCTAACGATTCACTCACAGATTCTACAGATTCTACAGAAATTACTGAAGAATCTGGAAAAGGCTCGATATGGGTGGGTTCTTTAATTTGTGGTGCCGTTCCAGCCCTTATTGTAGGTTTCGGTGCAGTTTGCTATCAAACTGGGTACAAAGAAGCTGTGAATGAAGCGCGACCGACGATCGTTCACGGCAACCAAACAGTTAATAACCAGAAAATTTATCAAATTGCACCATCAATCGGTAGTAACAATAACAACAGTCATAACAAATAGGAGATGAGATGGGACGTAAAAGCATCCCCGACATGACTTATGAGGAATTAGAAAAGGAACATCAAAAAAATACCTTGGCTAAACAACGACTCGCAAATCAGTCGGAAAAAGAGACTGACAGCAAAATTCAGCTAGAACTGACTAGACAAATTCTCTCTTTAGCCAGACGGAATGAACGCTTAGTTAAACAGCAACTGGTGTTAATGAAAGGTCAACTTTATGAAATTTCTAAGCCAAAACCTGAACCTAAACCTGAACCTGAAACGAAAGCAAAAAAAGTACAGCCAAAAAAGGCAAATTGAAGAAAGCGGTCGAAATGTCGATAGATGAACTCCAAGCAGAAATTGAATCGAACAACGCCCGCTGTGAGGAACTAGAAAAACCGAGAAAATCATCTGACATTAATACACGAATTGAGGCTGACAACGAAATTAAAACGTTAGCCAATCGGACAACGAAACTGGGTCAGCAAAAGATTGCGTTACTGAATCATCAAATATCTCTACTAAAGCAAGGAAAATTATGAAACCAAAGCCAAAACCCAAACCAAAGCCAATATTACGGGGGGAGAGGATACCGAAGAAAATCAAGAAACAGAACTATTACAGACCGGGTTTTGTCTATATTTTCCATGACCCGTTGGCAGTGCTAGCAGAGGGTATCACTATGTGCAAAGTCGGCTTAAGCGGGACACCGAAACGACGCAGATACTATCTTTCAGAAGAATACCAAAGCAATTTAATTATCAAGGCGATCGCACCGACAATGAATATGAGGCTGACCGAAATTGTCATGCACCAAATATTAAAAAAACACAATGTTTTAAGAAAACAAGGGTTGGATGGATATACTGAATGGTTCGCTGTCAATTCCCTGAGAATTATTCAGATGCGGGCATCGCTGTATTTGGTAGCTATTGCTATCAATTTTCTTTATCTGGTGGTTGTGGTTGTGATAATTTTGATGATCGTTCAAATAGTTGTAGGAAATTAACAATGATTCAAAAAATGTTGAACTTAGTACCAATAGAGATTCTTCGTCAGTTGCATAATGAAGTCGTAAAAAATTTACAGCAACGAGAAATGATTGGGTGGAATAAATCAGAGCAAGGGGAACCATCTTACTACTCAGGCGTACAAATCAAAATTACTCCCAAAGCTCGACTAGATTATTGGGATTGGGATTGGATTATCTACGACGGGGAAGGTGTCAACATTCTCAAAACTGGCACAGCAACAACTGAAAATGATGCCTATGATTTAGCTATGGCATGGACTAATAACTTTATGAGCGAGGATGATGAGATTAATTAGAAACAGAAGGAACAAATAGATGCTTGATTGGTTATTCGGAACAGCGAAAGTTGCCAATAGATATTCTCGAAAAGTTTACGTTATAACCAGCCGTCACCCAACAAAAGTTTTTACAGTTTACGGCGACACTGAAGTCTGCGCGATTCGGGCGCTGAAAGAAGTCGAACGCCAGCTACCCAGACCTGAACTGGGAGAGGAAGTAGAAATTAAAACTTATTTGGAATAAGCCATGCTTGACGAAATACTGAGCTTGTTTCCAGAGTCGATCGTCAGCCACGTTGCCGAAGTTTTATCGAGTCATTTGAAGAGTAGACCGGGATATTTTCAAGTAACTGAAATTCAATCCAAAGACCATGAATACTTAGGTTTATGGATAAGTATTCAAAGCTGGAAAATTAACGATAAATTCCATTGTTACTGGTACATCCGGGATTGTCGAGAAACCGTGATTCAACAAGGAAGTGCTGGTAGTCGAGATGATGCTCTCCTTATTGCTCAAAGACAAATTGATGATATTGACCTTTTCTTCATTCATCACAAACGTTCATCAACTAGAAACTGAAATGCTTAAACAAGTTTTGAATTTTCTGCCAGTCAACCTTCTTCAAAGTATTGGTAGCTCGATCGTAGAAAACTTACACGATCGAGATGAGTTACGGCACTGGACACCCGAACCAAATGAAACCGCTGGCGAAACTTTTTATTATATGGGACTAGAAATCAAAATCGTTCCCTGTGCAAGGTTGAATTACTGGTACTGGTATTGGTTCGTTTGTAATGGTCAAAATGCCGACATCCTAAGAAATGGAACAGCTACTACCGAAAATGATGCCATTGCCCTAGCTCTGAAATGGGCGAATGCCTTTCTAGCCGATGATATTGATACTTTAGCTGAGGAAGAAATAGATGTTTGATTGGTTATTAGGCAAAGCTCAACCCATCAATCAATATTCTCGAAACATTTACGTTTTCAGCAGCCGTCACCCAACCCAAATTTTTACATTTTACGGTGACGCGGAAATTTGCGTTATTCAGGCAATGAAACAAGTTGAGCGCCAACTTCCTAAAGCAGAACCGGGAGAAATGGTCAAAATTACAGCTTACCTAACACCGAATGGTTTACCAGAATAATGCGTAAAAATTTCAAACCAATACTGAATCTGTTGCCTGATTCGATCGTCCTGTCGTTCACCAAACAGTTGTTGATTTACCTAAAACTCAAAGGTGCAATCACAGAATGGGTAATAGATCCTCCACTATCGGATGAATATGATCATTGTGGATTGATTATCCGTTTGAGATGCTTTCACATAGATGGGGATGAACGCTGGAGCGAACAATGGATTTGGTATGTCTACGACGGTATGTATCGGTTTCTCGATCAAGGCATGACCTACGATTGCACCTCTTCCCTCAAAGCCGCCAAACAGTGGATTAACAATTTTATGAACTATGACGATGAATAATTAGAAGGGGTAAGCAATAATGTTAGATAAATTCTTGAATTTGTTGTCCGCTCGCACTGTCAGCAACTTAGCTATGAAACTCTTGCTTAATCTCCAAAGAAGAGGCATTGTAGAATCTGACTCTGATGCTGAAGAATATGAACATTTAGGCTTAGTAATTCAGCTTAAATCGGTTGAGTTGAACACAAAAGTGAATTGGTGTGTGTACGATCGACTAAAACAAGGTGTTTCTTACAACACAAAAACAGCTTTGTCTAATGCAATAAAGTGGATCGATAATCTAGATCCTAATGATCCAACACAATTTGATTAAGAGGAAAAATAATGCAACAACTACTTGACCAAGAACAAGATGTATTGACTTACCTTCTCTCAACGCTAGTCGGTGGCGCTCTTGATGCTGAAGGTGAGCAAATGTTGGATGAGGTTTTTGGCATCACAACTGCTAACTTGAACCAACTTACTCCCCAGGGCTGGGCTGCGATCGGCGATCGGGCAATCCAAGCAAAATGGTTTCTTGACCACATCACCGAAATCAAAGAGAAATTCAAGCTACTCATTGACGCACAAATCTGTTTCCGTGAGTTCCAAGGCTGGCTGATGGAAGCTGGCTATAAAGGCGCTGAGAAAATTAAGAAAGCTCAGATAGATGTTGCCGTTGCTCGTGCCAAGTATGGCGCAACAGTTGAAGTCGAAGATTATCGACTTACCAAAAAGCAAGAACAATTCACAGGGGAAGTTGAACAAGATAAAATTTTCTGGGACAACACGTTAATTGCTGCCCTTGCCAAGAAAGTTGCCGAAGTTGATGCAGCCACTCTAAGGATGCAAGGAAATCCAGAATTTGCTGCTGAATTAGAAAAATGGAAAGAAGAAGAAACCAATATCTATAAGCAAGCTGCATACGGTTTGAAATACGGTACTCATGGCTTGAGCCATCCATCTCTCGGCGGTTCGACTTCTTCTCCACTCCAAATTAGTCAGTCCAATTACTCTCAACCTCAATTTGTTTCAGCTTCAGGTTTAACCACAACACAACGCTCAGCAACAGGCAAAGCGAAGGATTCAATCAATGTAGCGGTGAATTGGTCAGGCGACATGGCAGGCAAAGTCAATGGTGTTGCTTCGCAGATAAATCGTGGTTTCTCAAGATTTAGTAAATTCATGAGAGGTGAAAGTTGATTATTTCTAAAGGTCAAATTTTGAAAGTAGTCAGCTCGATCGATTACAAGAAGGGTGCTGCTGCTACGACAAACACAGGCTGGTTAACGACAGATGACCATGAACCGGGGATAAAAGTACCCAACCGTTACGGATATTTGGTAGTTGCTGAAGCTTCGGCAATACAGAATATCGAGATTTGCCCCAATTGTTGTCTCCTCTACGGCAAAACCTTCAATAAATGCACCAACCATGTTTTTACAAACTCCACAATTACCACAAAATCCGAAGCCTGCTGTACAACAACCACAGCCACCGAAAGAAGCACTCGTTTTTAAGCCGTCAGCGCAACTGAAACACCTCAAAAATGTCAACAATTGGCTATTTTTGGTAGTGAAGTTCTCGATCGGCATCGGCATAGCAAATTTATTCCGGCTCTTTCCGTCACATCTTTTCTTAGGAATCGTGGCGATCGTCATCGGCTCTCTCAGTCTGTTTTTCATGTTGCCAGCCGATCGCACTTATCTCGGACTCTGGCGGACGGGCGGTGCAGCACTGGCGATCGGAGGCATTCTCTGCTTCTGGGATTTGTATTATCTCCTGACCTGGCAGCATGGTTTGGCGATCGCAATCTTTATCATCTTCGCTATGTGGATCATTGGTGCTGGTAGTAAATAATACTTACCTCCCTGTTGCTACGGCTGTAATGATTTGAGTCAGCAGCAGGGAGATTTAAGTCTTGGCATCACTCCTCACTCATCAGTCATCAGTCATCAGTCATCAGTCATCAGTCATTAGTCATTAGTCATCGGTCATCGGTCATCGGGCATCGGGCATCGGGCATCGGGCATCGCGCGGGTATCTCGCGCATCGGATCGGAAATCGCGCGCATCGGGCATCGGGCATTGGGCATTGGATTTTGGGTATTGGGGATTGGGTAAAGGATAGGAGTCATGAGTCATGGGTAACAGGGTAACGATCGGGTCATTTTTCGGAGCATTTTGTTGTCTCGGTCTGGCATTGATGCCGCTTCCTTTCGATCGCTGGGTGGGAGTTCGGCAAGCCAGCTCTCTCGCTGCGATCGGCTGCGGATATTTTGGCTGGCACAACAGCCAGAAAAAAAAGGAGCAGCTCGAACAAGAAGAGCTCTGGCAATTTGAGCAGCGACTGAAACAACTAGCTCTTGATGCTGCTGTTAACTCCGCCCTCACCGATGTCCTGGTTGAGGAGGTAGTGGTCAAAGAGAAGCTTCGGGCTAATGCCTCTGTTGAGGTCTACAAAGCCGAGACTCAGCAGAATTATGTCCGGGTCATGGCTCACGATCACCCTGAAATTCTTGATCATCTTCTCAAAACTTCACAACCCCCAATACCAGAAACAAAAACTGCTTCTGATTCTCAGTCAGAAACAGAAACAGATTCCGTTTTTGATTCTGTTGTTGATAGTGTGCCTGGTGGTGTGGCCAGAGAGAAAACAGCAGAAGAGAAGAGAGCGGAATATATAGCTGCTGCCCGATCGAAGCTGTTGAAATTGATTGAGGAGCATGAGGGAGGCTGGATTGCACAACTGATGCACAAACCCATTCTAATTTATGGGGATATGGGTAGCTTTAAAAGTTACTTTGCAGCTTTTTTAGCACTGTGTCGGCATTATTTATATGGTCACAAAATCATTTCGATCGCTGACCCTCACTTTCACCAAAATTATGATGAATGCTGGAAAACTCTGGTTAAGTTAGGCGTTCCCGGCTACGGCGCAAATCAAAACTTTGAGGAGGTTGGCGCACAACTTAACGCTATGTACGATCGATTCAAGGTCAGAACTTTGAAGGACGATTGGCTGACATCTATCTTTGATGAGATGACACAATATGGCTTTGAAGAAGGTACGGCGGAACCTGCCAGCAAACTAACCCGAAAAGTTGTTGGCGACCCTCGCAAAGGCAAAGAAGCGCCTATCTTCATTGCTCACAATGATACTAACGCTGCTTTCGGCGGGGGTGACGGTTTCAGTAAATCTGTCAACTCAGGAGTTATCAAACTTCAATTACGATCGGACAGTAAATATCAGCCACTTTTCAAAGGAACTATTTCGGGTATCAAAGATGAAGAGGGAGAGTGCATCAAAGATTTACCTATTTCTATTCTGCCGAACTGGATACGTCCTGAATGGGTTTACGAGTTATTTAATGGCTTTAGTTTAGAACCTGACAATAAAGTTATTAGTAATTCAGCAGTTAACCAAAATGTAAATCTTAGCTTGCAAAATACAGAACCTGAAGCAGAATTTCAAACAGAATCTCAAACAGAATTTCAAACAGAACCTGAAATAGAATCGGATATAGACAAACTAAATCGGGCATTAAATCAGTCTGTCTCGTGGGATTATTGGTTAGCCGAATCAACCACTGAAGAACTCGATCGACAAATAGAATTACATCGATCACAAGGCATTCTTAACGCAGATAATTTGCCAGATAATTCAGCAGATAACTCAAGTGATAAATTATCAGCTTTAGATAACGTTATCAAACCTGAGATAACTCCAGAACCATTACACAGAGAGAATTATCCAGTTATCTGGGATGCCGAAGATTTCGCAAGATTACTACCAAATGAGTCAGAAACAGCACTTTTTGAGCGCATTTTGAAATTATCCGATAAATATAAAAGTCCAAGTAAACTCATTCAGGTTGGTTTGGGTTTCACCCAAGGGAGGCGGAAGCCAAAAAGTTATTCAGATGTAGGTAAAAGATGTTTTCAATACCTGGTAGTGAAACATGGCACACCTTCTCTGATAGCTAAATTCAAGGATTACTTGGAAAAGAGCTAACTCGAATCGATCGTTTATTCAATCGATAATCAATTTCAACAATAAGTCAACCAAAACTAAGAGAGAATTAGGAGACAAAATGCGTAAACCAACACCAGGCGAATCGGTATTCTTGGCAGGAACATTGACAGCCTCTGTATTAGCAACAGTCGAAATTGTTCCCGATGTTGCCAAAGAATTAGCAGAAGATGCACAGAAAACAGCTCAACTGTACGCCGAGCAAAAGTTGGTACATCCAGTAGATAGTTTTACCGCTGGAGCAATTCTCGGTATAGTAGCTGGTTCAGCAGTAACTCTGAAGGTTATCGCGGAAAAGATGAATAATCCGTAATCCATAACCAAAAAATAAATCTCATAGTAAAATCATGTTAAGTTGATTTTACTATGAGATTTTGAGTGAAATTTATGAATCAGTTAACGATTTTTCTAGTTGGTATTTTGTGCGGATTGATTGGAGTTTTGCTGATAGTATTACTCTCTCAGCTCATTCAGTAATAAGTCAGGATGAAGTAAACGTTGTTGTTTGTTACTAATACGGGGCGGTTTGTTACAGAAAAATCCCCATCCAATTAATGCTAATCCCCCAACAAATTCAGCATCTTCCAGACTAATATATTTGCGAGCAGCACATAATTGAGCGATTCCTGCAACGGCTCCTAAAACACTGGAAATAAGGTCTAACTGATCAACGGTAGGTTTTCTAAATCTTAATTTCATCGTTTTTGACTGAGTTTAAAATCGTGAGTCTGTATCGTCAAGCTGTTCTTCGATCGATTGGATAATATTGCAAGCAGCCATTTCTAATTTATGTTCAATGGCTTCGAGTCTACACTCTATAGTAACAAATCGAAGTTTGTTCACATCTTGCCAGCGTCGCATTTTGTATCCAGCAGTAATTTGATCGCTCTCTTGCTTTTTAGTCAAATCATAGGCAAATTGCTCAATTTTATGAACTAAACTATCCTTAATTTGTCTAGAAGCTAGCCAAAAAATATAGGTAGAAATGATAGCAACAGTTCCGATCGAAGCAGCAATATAGTCAAGAGTCTCTTGTTTCATCTGTGCATAAATTAGATAGGAGCAAACAATTTATCCGCTGCAATAATAGTTGTTGGATAGATAAATTCAGGGTCATGTTTGTACCTTGGGTCAGACATGACTCGATCCATAAAGTCAAAGTGTTCAGTAGAATCGCGACCGACGAAACACCCAGCCCCGGCAGTATGAATATTATCGACTGGATGATCCCAACCATGATGTTGATTAATGCCGAAGTAACCTTCATGGATTTCATCACCAGTTCTCATCATGTCCCTGTTCCAATCCCGGTGCACTTTGACAAGTCCGACCTGGACAAGAGCTTCGTGGGGGTTAGAGTAGCCATGAAGTCCGACTTGCCATGCTCGATACTGCCCAAAAGCAATTCTGGCAGCTCCATTAGGGTTCATGGGATTGTCGGTGTAGTAATAGCCTGGTTCGGTTGTCGCTTCCCAAGCGCCTTCGATCGTCGGCAGTCCATCCCGGAATCCTAAAATCAGTCGGGCATCGTTGAAATGGTTGGGAGTATCAGCGTTAAGGGTTCCGTCCGGGTTCATCCCTTCTACATAAATAATGTTTTTTTCTCCCTCTTTCCGAGCCAAGCTATATTTCTTGGCTTCCATGTATCTGACAATTCGTTCAGCTAATTTCATAGTTTTTCAGGATAAGGTTAATTTTTTGAACTCGTTAGGAAGAATTAGGTCAGGCTCTGACCAAAGCCCTAATTTTTTACGGTTAGCACTGGCAGTTTCAGTAATAATTCCTCGGAGTACAGTCAACTCTCTGGTGTTGTAAGCAAAGCGGTTATATGGGAGGAAACTTACCCCCATTCCGCTCTTGCATTGAAGAATCTGGATATTTGTTGCTGCTGAAATTTTGTCAAAGTAACAGTCGCATATCCAGCGATCGAACTGGTCTTTCTCGATCGGAATGGCAATAATTGGTTTATTTGCCACCATATTCATCAATGCAGTTTTTGCCGTTTGCGCCCATTCCCAATGTTTAAGAACTCTGGGGTCTGTGCTAGTTACTCCCGATCGTTGAGCTTCAGGAGTATCTATCCAGCGCAGTCTTACTCCTAAATCAGTACCTCGAAAATCTAGATTTAAAGTATCACCATCAAATATAAATTTTGAAAAACAGTTATATGCAGTCCCTGGAGTAATCATTAGTTAAGCCTCAGAAGTATTTTATCTATTGTAATTTACTTTTAAGGCTCATTAACCGCTATTGGGGATCGACCCAAACAGGTTGAATCCAAAGCCGTTTACTATCTATCCAGCGCTTACCTTCCCCTGATTCTAACACTCTCCAATGTTTCTGTCTCCAGTGACTACACGGAGAGAAATGAGTTTTTTTTTCTGCGGATACTACCGAGAAATTTTTGTAATTCTTACCCAGCCAGCGGGGATATCTGACATTAGAAGAACTCCGATCGAGCACCTGAAAGCCCTTGCTTTTAGTTTTGGTTTCAGAGTCAGTTACAGTCGTCAATAATGACGGTAAAAATTCCAAAGTCAACAATACATTGATTGCCAAATTTCTGATGCGTTGAAGAAATGCTTTATCTTCAGTTGAGATAATATGTCTGCCAAGATTTTCAGTTTCATCATAAAGCAAAGTACCGTCACTTTTAACCGCAGTTCCTGAAGTCCAAACAGTTTCTAATGAATCTACGGTGCAAATCTGGAAATACCGATCGTGTTTCAGGTTAAATGGCTGAATTTGAATGCTTCCCCATTTGCCTGAATTCCATTCAGGATGTTCAGAATCGCTACAATAAATTGTTAGATAATCCACTTCACCGCCGTCCGGTGTGTAAATTAAGCCTTTAGGTATCACTAGCAGAAAAGTAGGTAATGATGGTTGCCAACTTGCAAGGATGCCAGGTTTCTTTAGAGCATCAGTCTGGTCAAATGCTTCTATCAATTCCTCAGTAAGGCAATAAATAGGAGCATCGCTAATAAACCAGAGAGCTGTACGGTAACTATGGATAAATGCAGAAACATCAACTTTGACATATTCAACAGTGCAACTTGACAGAGCTACCGAGATAACTCCACTCAAAGTCTGCCAATTAATGTAATTTGGAGGCATCTTGTAAGTTCGATCGTCTCGAATTTTCTTGATTAAACCTTTGTTAACTACCTCGATAATTTTGAGGCTTCTATTTCTGCTAGGGTTATTTTGGTCAAAACTTAGTGGTTTCATGGTGTTCAAATCTTAACTAAAATGATTCGAGTTTTCTCGACTGGCATCCGTTTCAGGTTTGCGTTTACATTTCCGCGTTCATTTATCAAGTCTTTCGGTTCCAGTAAGAAATACTTGCATAATGAGGGTATAATTGATTTAGTGTTTTCACTAATTAGAGAATTGACTGTTGTAAACGAGCTACAACAGTCACTTTTTCTGAGAACTTTTTTAAATTCTTTTGAGAAGCATAGCAATTCGATCGTACCGATTATCAGCATGACAACCGCTATCAAAAATGCCAAAGTGTTTGTCTGAGATGTTAATGTCGAAAAATGAGATAAGACAGTAATGGTTGTAGTAAGGGAACAAAATCGGGCCCATATATGGCTCCATAAATTCCGATTCAAACAAAGCTTTCGAGGTCAGATTTACATATTGTTTTTGGGTATGTTGTCCAAAAAACTCTAACATTTGAGTGTTCATTCGTCAACGATTAGCTAAAAGACTCCCACTCTACAGCGAAGCTTCACGACTGTAATAATTAAGTTTTCGGACTTCTGTAAGTTGTTCCTTTGACCACATATTAGCCAGCAATTGACCTATTTTATCGTAAGTTTTGGGAGACTTAGCAGCTTCAAAGCCCTGGGTTCTGTCTGCAAGAGAACAGGTGTTACGGTAATAGCGAAATAATGCTTGTAACTCTGGTGCGATATTGAGTCTATCCCAGTGTAGTCGGTTAGCTAATCTCAGAGCTGGTCGATTCTATGGAATAGCTGAAGGATGTATCAAATCAGAGGAAGTTTCTGAGTCTGAATTGTGAATTTGCTTGAGGTAGGGTAGTGACATATAAGTATTCCCAAAAGTCACTACCCGACAGCGAAGCAAATTCAAGTAATGGATGCAGCCTGGGAAGCTGCACCCAAACTAAAATCTTTAAGCATCAATCAGGGTAGCGTCCGTATTTGGCATAGAATTTTTCACGGTTTTCTCGATGATTTTCTTCTCGAATTCTCCAATGGTTTTCAGCATTTTGAAGAGCTTCTTGTTCGGTATCACCGCAGCACCCATTTATTGCATCTGGTGGATAATCGGGAAACTCTTCTAAATCTCCTTCTTCAATCCAGTAAGCAATAAAGTAGTTGCGATCGTACAAAAGACCATCAGACGGACGGGTTTCTCGAACTTTAATTTCGGGTCGATTTGGTTGAGTCATGACTGTTTTAGTTATAAAAATCAATACCACATCGCGTAGCGCCCTCACCAAAGTATGAATGCAGGTTCAGAGTAAAAACCTGCATCCAAATCAATCTAGAAAACTGGATGTTGTCGCCATCTCAGTTCTTCAGGGAATTCATTAAGATCTGTGTGGTCTTTGACTTTGACTTGGAAACTCGTCATCGCAACTCCAGAAATGTACATTTGAGAATCGATCGGATTTGAACCTAGTTGCTTGACACTGACCGGAACATCAGCCATTTGACATTGCTGAACGATCGATCGTAGCCAATCCAAATGGCAAACTCGGGCATCGCTGGCTTTTCGGGCTGATTCTCCGCCACAAATCACCCAATCCACCATCGGTTTGCTTATGCGATGATCACCGCGAAATTCACAGCTCTGACAGCCGACACAAATCCCGAGATATTTACGGAGGTTAACGCGCTCCAACAACGGTTCGCAACTAATGAATCGGATGTGGGCGGAAGTATCTCTGACATCAAGAATGCGATCGGCTACATCCTGATTTTCGACACTGCTTCCGATCCAAACATTCTTCAGTGGAAATTCCAAAGTATCGAAGTAGTGACGAAGGTTTGGAATCGATCGAAAAATCCTCTTTGGGATTTTCTTTTCATCCCAGAAGTTTTTGGCCCCTGAGTAGAGACGATCGGCTGTTAGATTTTTGATGTAATGCTTGATTGCTTTCGGTCGCTTGCTCAAAATCTGAAACTGATGCTCTGCTGCGATCGACATTACTGCAAAAATTTGGTCAAGCTCATCTCGTTTGACATTATGATGTCCGGGGTCACTCATTGAAGGGAAAACTAGCTGAGGATTTTTCCATCCAAATGGTTTGAGTAATGCAGACGGAACAAAGACGATTGTACCGTCCCATTTAGCAGCTTCTTGATATTGGGGGAATTGTTGCAGTCTCGCTGATTGAGCCAGCATTTTTGCATAACATCTGTCGCAACCAGGACTAATTTGTTCGCAACCAACGATTGGATTCCACGTCTCATTCGTCCAGGAAATCTTAGTAGGCATAATTTTTTCCTTGATTAGTTGGTTTGACTGAATTAAAAAAAGCTGGGGATTTCTCCCCAACTTTCAGAATTATTTACCTTTGAGCTGCTTAGTCTCTGCTACTGGAACAGCAATATCTGCAACTGGAACTGTTGCACCGCCCAAGCACATCTGCTGATTTTCAACTAAGCGAGGGTCGCTACAGTAATCTATCCCGGATTGTTTCATTTCGTGAATCTGACGGACAACTTTCAGAGCTGCTTCATCAAGAGCGCTGGAAGGAGGGCGAAGCGTCGTTGCCACATAGTGGAACGGCCCATGTTTACCCTCTGTAAGGGTCAGTTGAAATCGAAAAATATTGGAGAAATAAGCTTCCGAAGCTTTGTTCCTCGCATATTCGTTGTGGTCGCCCTGCATCCCCTCCTCAACCCAGGAATTAAAAGCCGATCGACTAAATACCTCAATCAGTCCCTTCATCCTGTCCTGAGACTGGCGATGAATCAAGAAAGTTGAGAGTTCACTGCATTTCTCATGGAAGAAGGTTTTCATTTCACCCGCGACTGGGATGCCCCAGACTTCGGTAAATTGCTCATTGATGTAATGAGGTTCAAATGTCAGCGTTTTGTTATCGATCGCACAAATTGCCATCTCAACAAAGTCACCACGGGTCAATCCCGCTTTTTCAGCTTTACTGACATTCATGCCTTTGGTATCGCCTGTTACGAAGCAACCGAAATCTTTACCGCAAGATGCGCGATATCGGCTAGCGATACCAGGAATTCTGAATGCAAATCCGTCCATCATTATTACGTTCATAATTTTAGTTCTGACTAAGTTTGAGATGAGTTTCTGTTTTGGTTTTTGTTTCTGTTTCTGTTTCTACCAATGGTAAAAAAGAATCAAAACCTCAAAGCGAAGCATTACGATCGCTTTGGGTATATCTATTAACTTTATCGCAGTTTACCATTGCTTTTAACTGGCAAAGCAATGGCAAACTGCCAAGTTAAATTATTAACTGATTCAATGTTTTATCATGGCAAAAATTATCTCAGAGTTGAGGATATCGTCAGCAGCTTCTAAAGCATACTTTTCGATATCATTGACAGAATTGCGAGGAAAAGCGTTTACCATGAAGCCTTTTCCTACATCAGTCTTAAATGGGACAAAACCTAATTCATAAATCTTGCCAGGTTCGATCGGTAGGAAATCACGCTTTACTGTGACGAAAGTTGAAAGCGTTCCCCCAGAATCATTAAGGACAAATCCCCATATTTCTGTTATTGGCAACCGCGCAAGTACCGAATCGATCGTCAAAGTTAGATGATTTATCTTTACGATCGCCATATTCAGGGAAGAGAATTCTTGACCTTCTAAAGTAAAGTGTCCCTTGACTCGATTTTCTTTGTAGCGGACAAAGGGTTCTACCTAAAAACTGGATTCATTGATTGTGATTGTTGTCATTTTACAATTTACGAAAGAATCAACAACCTAAAGCGAAGCATTTTAATGAATACTATCGCTTTAGGTTTATTTTAGCGTTTTAAGTAGTGAACATAAACCGCTAATCCTGGCACTTTATGCTCAGTTTTATTGAGTGCTATCGCCCACTGTTTCCGTAACATTTCTAAGTACACAGAAGTGAGAAGCGCTTCATGTTTTGTTTCTGCTTCTGCAAGCATTTCTTTGATATCGTTGATGTAAGATTCGCTATTTTCGATGGCGGTTGCGTTCGATCGACAGACTTTTTCGTATTCACGGGCAATATCCTCATTTAACCGAACGACACTAAGGTTTTTGTCATCGTAGCGAGTTCGTAGCTGGATAATGATTTTCGCATTGTCGTCGTTATAGACAACGTTCTTGCGAGAGTTGTTAGATTCAATTATGTCAAACCCTTCCAGGATTGCATAAGGTTCGATCGCTTCGGCTTCAACTTTTAATCTTTCAATTTGATTGCGAATTTCGGCAAGTCTTTTGAGATGTTCCATGATAGAATTGTTGTGTGGAAAATACCTGAAACTGAATCAAAAGCGGCTAGTCCTACGCTAACCGCTTTTTTTGTTGACTATTTAGCTACCAAGTTAAAGCATCTGCTGCTGCTTGTTGTGCAGTACCAGTAAACTGATCTTCAAGACTAGAATTATCGAATAATCCAGCTTTATGAGCAGCGCCGATTTCTTCATAAGCAGCTTCAACATCGTACTCTCGTAACTCTGTTACATCTTGTAAATCATTAAACGGCAGATGTCGATCGAAATGCTTGAAATCGTGGTTAATGAACCATTCAGGCTGCATTTCGATCGACTCAAGATGATTCTCAATCCATTTGAGGAAAGCAAACTTAACTTGGTCAGGAGTGAATAAACTACACTGCTGATGATCCAATGCCTGAAGCCGATCGACGATTTCATTCAAATTGATAAGTTTGCCGATCGCTTCTAGAAGCATCTGGTCTGCTGCTTTTTTAGGAATTAGAGTCTCAACAGTTTCACAATCAAGATTAGAATCGATTGCTAATTCTTGAACAGTTTGTGATAGAGTGGAAGATTGGATGGACATATTTGTTACCTTTGACAGATTGCTTGACAGAGTGATAGAGAATCAGTACCCCCCGGCGAAGCCTTCACGAGGGGTACTTTTGTTTTTGATTTCTGGAGCTTTTAAACTGTTTCTGTTTCTGTTTCTGCTACTGTTTCTGATGTGGGATTGGCTAAAGCATAGGAATTGAGAAGATAAAGGAGACTAGCAGCAGCGACGGTAGTATATTTGGTGGTTTGTGGTTTGCCGTCATTTGTATTGGGAACAGAACGCTTGATTAAGTAAGAGCCGTCGGAGATGCGATCGCAACTGAGAATGTCTCCACGTTCGATCGCACCCTTCGCTAGTTTCGTGATTCGAGCATGAATGTGGGTCATGATTACTTTTTTCTTCATGATTTTGCGTTGGTAAGTGTGTGATTTTGAACAATCCCCCTTTTTAAGGGGAATATGGCCCAATAGCTAGAAAAGTGACAATTGTTGATAAGCGGGTTCAATGATTACGAACCGAGATTCAGCAGGGATGTACTGATAAATGAGGAGATTGCGGTTGCGGGCCATCTTAAAAGTTGTGGCAGTTCCCCCTCCAACGCCGTGAGGGTCGCCGGAAAAAACTGCTAGGCAAATATCCGATCGGCTCACCATCCACTGATTTCGAGCGTGCATAACACCAGTGCTATAAGTCTGGTAAAGGCATCTCTGTTCTGTAGCTTGTTCCAGTAATCTTTTGTAACGGCTTTGTTGATGTGGTTTCCAAAGTTTGTGTTGATCAGCGCAAGGAATCACGGCTGTCCATTTCAGTTTACGCCGAACTAAAATCTCGGCTGCAATTTGGTCGGTACCGAGTGCCATTCCACACAAGAATTTACTCACACCTTGATTGAGTGCCATTGTGATAAGTTTGTCAACTTTAATGTCGTACTCAAACCAACGATGCCCGGTTATCATTGCTGTGTGGTACTCTTTCGGTTCAAATGGTTCCTCAAAAGTGTATTGATTTTCGCGATTGAGAGTTCGATCGACACGTTGAAGTAACGCTGGAATTTTGCTTGCTGCCATGAGTGTTTATCTGAAAAAGAATCAAAAACTCATGGCGAAGCATTACTTATTTATGTGGCTAATAAACTTGTCGAATTGTCAAGTTTAATCGACCGTTATTTTTGAGTAAATCTGACGTTTTTGGTAGAATTCTTTGGACTCCGTGATAAGCTAAACGGCTGTCACCGTGGAGGATAAGGACATCGCCCGATCGTAAGAGAATGCCGTCGAGTGGATCTTTGCGATTGCGACTGCTGCCGACAACAAAACTGCAATCGTCACCGAGAGATATTGAAATGATGCAGGGTTTGAGATTCTGCTCGGTATTATCTTGATGCAAACCTAACTTACTTTTGGCGGTGGCTGGATAAAAGTTGATTAGACAGGTTTCGGGCTGGTAATCAAACTCACCAACTAATTTGGCTAAACTTTGAGCAATGTCTATCAACTCTGCCGGCATTGCTGCGAATGGCTGATTATTTACTGGATTGATGGAGGAGTAACGATAGCCTTTTCGATCGGATAGCCAGCCAACTATCCCGCAACTGGTTTGGCTACAGTTGAATTTCAGACCAGATGGCATTACAGGAATTGTTATTCCACCGTTGGCTCTGGCTATATTTCGGGTAAGCTCAACTAAAGCTTGTTGTTCAGAAACGGAGAAATAGCTTTTGAGGTGCAGCATAGTTTATTCAAATTTGGTTAATGAGAAATCTTTGTAGGGTTTAAAAAAAATCCCTAGCTGGTGCTAGAGATTTTCTTTTACTTCAACTTTGCTATTTACACTCCTTATCTTGCTTGATTACTACTTCGCCTTGATTGCCATAAGCTCCACCCCTAACTAAACAAAATTTCTTTCTAGTCCAGGGATGGCTAATGGTTATCGTTCCATGCTGGCCGTAACTACCACCAATTCCGCTATTGGTTTCACTACTCCAACTAATCAAGGTTGCTACATTGCTACCTGCTTTACCTGCAACTTTTGCATCAATACCTCTAAAAGTTGATTTGATGTTTAAACCGCTGGGTAATGGAACTTTAGCTCCACAAACTCCGCTCAAACACTCTGCAATTGCTGGCTTATTACCCGTATAGATGGCTACACTTCTAACTTCGCCATAATTAACAATTGCGTCATATCTGCTTTGCTTCGCTGTCTGAACTAACTGGACATGGGCTGCTGTGACTTTGGCATAACCAATCAATCCAGTTGCGCCTAACAAACCAAGCGCTGCTAATTCACCAGCAATAACGATAGATACCATTGTTTCAACTAAGTTAGCCATGAGAAATACCTAAATAACGACAGTGAGCTGCATTAACTACAGCTCACTCTCTCATCGCGAAGCGCCCTCACTAAAAAAATTCACCTCGCTCTTTCTCTTTCCATTTCTCTTAATTTGAAAGCCCCAACATCCATGACGGATATTGAGGCTTTTCTTTGGTATCGATCGGTACTAACTTACTTGATTAGAACTCATCAGTTCTATTGTTGTTGTTGTTGTACTCTTTCTTGTTTGCATAATATTCAGTACGAATCTGCATCAATTCATCTGGCGTATATCCAAGGTCACTAACAAACGTATGGATTTCTGGCAAAAGCATTGTATGAATTTTGTAAGTTTCCCAGTCACGCTTGAAAACGTCATACAAATCTAAGCCTTTGAGATCGGTATCATTCTCAGCTTTGAACTGACTCCAAGCCAAGATACGAATTGCATCTCTCAAATTGGATGCTTCTTTTTCTGATTTGGTCAAGATATTGATAGCCATGATAAACCTCTAAGTAAAGTAAAGTACAGAAAATCTAACTCAATTCCTTAAAGCGAAGCCCTACAAAATGCTTAATTTCACCATTGTTTGTTCATTCAGCGATTAGTAGATTAAGTCAAATACTTTCGATCGAAAAGAATCAAAAATATTTAACTTAATATTACCATTGGCTGATAAACTAACTCACGCTAAAACAAATCGCCAACATCAAATTCTTCGGGAGGAACAGGAACATTAGTATTAGCAGATGAATCGTTGACTTTCCGAGTAGGAGTAGCACTAGCCGTAGTCGTAGTAGCAGTCGTAGTAGCACCAGAAGAATTGTTCTTCTTTGCATAATAGGTCGATCGAATGCTTAACAATTCTACCTCGGTAAACTCTAAACTTTTGGCGAAAGCGATAAGTTCTTCATACGTCATGTCATGAAGTTTCTCATCTTTCCATTCAGCATCAAACACTGCATAACCGCCATACTGGAGATCTTTGAGTGCTTCTTTGTTGGTAGACTTGTATTCTTCCCAGGCAAGAATACGAAGCGCATCAATCAACAAAGAACGCTTTTTGGCAGTCTTGGACATGAAAACGATAGCCATGATAAATTCCTTTGGTGTAATGTACAGTGATTTTGGAAATAAGCCGAAAGCCTATCTCATTTCCCTATCGCGAAGCGACCCTAACAGAAAAACTACTGTAGGTTCTTTCAATTGAATTGATTGTTGAAAGTAACAAAGGCTGGATAGAATGTGTTTCTATCCAGCCTTTATCTACCATTCGATCGGCTCTATCATTTGCGATTTGTAGCCTTTCTTCTCGTTCAAAGTCCAAAGTACCAGGGAAAAGCGTTCAGGGGTAAGGATTCGTGGTACTGAATGGGTAAGCTTGCAGTTAAATTCGCAGATGTCGCCATCATTGAGTTTATGAAGCTTGCCATCGATCGCAAATTCAGCTTCGCCAAGGTTGATGCTTACTGTGTGAGGCATTGCGTAGCCGTGATCTTTGTGAGGTCGGATTAAGCCACTGCTGCCTCCTCTCTCAGAGCCGTGGTAGGTGAGCAAGCCTATGTTACTGCCAGGGTAGATTCGTTGGCAGAAGTTATAGAGCCGATCGTCAAAGTAAGCTGGTTTTACTTTGCCGTTGCCTAGATGTACTTCGTTAAAAAGCCAAAGTTCTAGCCGCCGAGTAGTCAAAGTTGAATGGCTAGGCTTCATTAGTGGGATTAAGCTCCGGCAGTAATCGCGAAAAAGCTCAAGGTTTGGGATCTGTTTCTTTAGTCGTTTCATGCTAGTCACCAGTAGGGATCATTTCCTTACCGCGAAGCGACCCTTGCTAATAACTTCCTGTAGGTTCTTCTCTTTCAATTCTAGCGATTGATGATGGAAAGATCAACTCTCCATCATCAATCTAAGTTAATCGTTAATCATCAGCATTTTTTTCTGGATAAGGTTGTGCGATGGAGTAGTAGCATTCTCTGATGGCTAAGAGTTGTTCGATCGAGAAACCTCTTTCTGTTGCTAATAGAGTAAGTTCAGTTAGATCCATCGATCGAATCTTGCTGTTTCTCCAGCGACTGTAGAATCTGGTGTAACGCTGGTTTAAGTCTTCACGAATCTGAGGATTTGTTTCAAACACCTCCCATGCGAGCACCCGGAAGGCATCACGTAGGCGTAGAGTTTTTTGATCAGTTTCAATTTGTGCATCTGGTTGCATCATTATTTTGTCCTCTCGTTACTTTTGTGGTTACTGGTGTAGAAAAGGTCATTGAGAAGCTGGATGAGAGTTTCTTTGTTATCGATCGCCACCCTGATTGCATAAGGAAATAGCAAATCGCATTCAGTTTCAAACTTCACTTTGCCACTGAGACTTGATGGTGCAAACGATACCTGAAGAAAACTCATTCGAGGAGTTAGCACCAGTTGATATCTTCTGTCACCTTTGTTTTTGTAAGCAACGTACTGCTGTTTGTTGAATCGCTCTAATTTGGTATTCTTTGCTATCCAAGACTCTGCGATCGAAAACAAACTTGTCCCGCCTTCGATGCAATGGATTTGGCTGGATACCAATTGAGGTACACCATCAACAACTTCAAATCGTTGGATTAAGTCGTAAACTATTCTGTCAGTCATTTTGATTCCTGTGAGTTGGATTGTGTAAGTTTCTCCTCAAATAGTGGAAAAACTTACGTTTAGTAGACAGCTATTTTTGCTTACAACGAATTACTTCAGCAACAAACTCAGGAGTTAAGCCACGTACTTTAATTTCCAACGGGAAAGCTTTTACACGCTTAGCTTTTCTGGGTTCTGCTTCTTTCTTGATTGTGTAACCGCCAACTTTAGCTACAACAGCCAGATATTTAGTAGCCTCAGTTGCCGATCGTAGACCTATGTACGTGATGAAAGATTCAAATCCTGAAGCAGCATCCGGCATTTCTTGCCAATTGTATTGATTATTGGTCGTGCCGACAATCGTGATTCGATCGCTCAATCTTACTACAACGTAACTACCGTGTGGCGAGGTTTCAATAACTTCACCGTCAACGCCTGCGAAATTGATTTTGTCCATGATTTAGTCCCTAACTAAACAACTCAACACTTCAAAGCGAAGCAAACACTAACAACCTTAGAAACAGTTTTTAATTCCGTTTCTGTGATTGCTAGTGTTTTTGATGTTTCTATTTCGGTAGGTATAGCTAAGCAGAATGAGGATGAGGATATTGCTGTAGAGTCTGCACAAGATATTCAGGAGAAAGCCCGATCGCTCTTACTTCATGGGGATAGCCACGGACGAACCTGGAAAAAGAGACATCATCATTCGGAGTTCCGCCAGCTTTGGTGATTGTGTCTTTGATAAATTCGGCTTCGTCGTAGCTGTGCACACCCACATATAGGACAAACCGTTCTGATAGAAAACCTGCGAGATTGTCCGTTGTTTGATCCCAAGTAAATCGGCTTGTGTAAATGCCTTTGAGAGCAATTCGATCGGATAACCGAAAGATAAAATAGCTTTGGTGCGGGGACAACGCCAATACTTCAGCTTGAATTCCACCGAAATTGATTTTTTGCATTTCACTAATCCTGTAATTCAACAATTCAACAATTCAACAATTCAACGCTTTATAGCGAAGCATACACCTCTTCTTTGTCTGTTGTAGTAGCAGACACAGGGGATGGAACAAACGACTTGAAACGGGCTTGATGTTGAATCCTATGCTGATTACCGATCGATCGGAAAACCTCTTTGAGATCCTTGAGGCGAAGATGCTGAAGATTGATTGAACCTTGGGAATATGCTTGCCATACTCCTTGCTGTTGAAGATGCAGACACAGATAGAAACCGTAATCTGGCAAAACTAAAACTGGACATTTGATGCCTGTGAGGTAAGGCTGAAATTCTTTAACTGGCTCACCTAATTTATGTTTGCTACTTTTATTAATCAGCCAGAAATCTGCTTCCGGGAAATTGTTTTTCACAATCCAGTCAAACAGTAATAAGTTTTCCATTTCGTTTGGGGAATAACATCAGTTCCCCCAAACGAAGTATTCTTATTACTCTTTCTTCACTTCAACTCACACATAACCTGTACCTGTAGCGCACATGACCGTTACATGACCGTTACATGAGCATTGGAAAACAGGAACCGCATAGCTGAAGGGTTCCTGTTTCTGCTAGAAGTTACCAGAAAATATTAAGAAAATCACGGTTGTCGATTTCCCAGGACAGAAGTTTTTCTTCAGTTCCTTGTTCAGTTTCCACAATATACTCAAAATATTGAGCAACGGTAACTGAAGGAACGAGCGACTTAACTGTAACTACCCCGCAGACAGTGAAATAAGCAAAACCCACCTGGATGCGATCGCCGTTGACACAAAGCGGGAGTTCGCAAGAAAAATAATATTCCTTCCTACCATCCACACAAATATAGACACCGCCTCGCCAAACCAAATCCTGACCAATTGGCAAATCAAACTCAGACCAGTGTGGGCGGGAAATTGGGGCGACTACCTTCTTTCCTGTTTCTGTAACTGTAACTAACGTCATGTCAAAACTCGCTGGGTAAGAACTCATGTCCTTACCGCAAAGCGCCTTTGTGATTGACCTCTGCTACTGTTACTTGCAAATTAAGTCTGTTTCTGTACCTGTTTCTGTTTCTGGTTTGGTTTCTGTGATTGTTTCTGTTACTGTTTTTGTTTCTGAGGGTGGAGATTTTTTCCAGGGAGCAAAGATTTCGGTATCCTGAAAAAGCTCTTGAGGACTGATGGTAGAGTTAGGACGCTTCAGAATGCCTTTATCTCGGTAGAATAACTGCTCATCCAAAGCGTAGGCAACAAGTTCGCTGCAAATCCATTTATCAGGATGCTCAAGCATATTGCTTAAGAGTTCCTCCAACTTTCCGGTCAGCAGCCGATCGAGCATCCGCCCCGCGAAACTGCCTGAGAGTCCTTGGGTTAAGATTGCGCCAAAATCGTAGTGCTTGCCGAGTTCGAGACTGGCTTTGTGTGCGATCGCAAAACCTACCGCATCGTTGAAAAGTATTGGTTTGCGGAAGAAAATTTGACAGTTAGGGTCATTGAAATATTTGCTGAGAGTGCAAAGCTTGACTGTGTTATTTACCATGTCTGCTTCAATACATTGATCCTCACCT
Organism: Microcoleus sp. K1-B1; assembly: GCF_036704705.1. Lineage (NCBI taxonomy): Bacteria > Bacillati > Cyanobacteriota > Cyanophyceae > Oscillatoriales > Microcoleaceae > Microcoleus > Microcoleus sp. K1-B1. The sequence goes on from NZ_JAUBSH010000012.1 coordinate 86,800, forward strand.
ACGACAATCAAAGTATGAGTTACATGGATATCGCTGATCATGTCCCAACCTGTAAAGTAAGCGATACCGAGAGATGTTACGTCCGCTCCTTTGTTGAGAAATCCTATGTACCCAGTTTTATAGTTTACTTCATAATCCGGGGCTATGTCTGTTACTTTGATTGCAGAATTATCAAGAGATTTTGTTTCAAACATGAGGCTATACTCTAACTAAATTAGCTAGAGTATAGCAGCTTTTAATGATTGATTATCGGGTATTCTGACCAATACCATTCCAGAAATCTTTTGATGAATTGAGCAGTAGGCAAGTCATAGGAACTCACATACCACAGAAATAAAGGCTCATTTCTATGTCTCTTACAGAAACGAAGAAAATGTCTATTAACTGTTTGAGTTTCGATTTTCTGCCAAATGATTTGACGTTTTTCTTCGACTGTTGCTCCATCAAAGTAAGTTGCTAAATTGGTCAATTGTTTGCTCTGTTTCCGTGACCAAGTTCCTAAACGAATGTCTGTGCCTTCATACGCAACAGCATAATGACTTTTAAGAAGGTCTTTGTCAACTCGCTTACCATTACGATCGAAGTAGGTTCCCTCCCGTCTGTTGACATCGTAAGGAAAAAGATTTATTGGATGGATGTGAATTTCTGACATGATTCACCTTGATATTATGTTAGTTTGTAGGATACAATGACTCAATCAAGCTTCTTATCAGATAATCTCTGGTATCGCTGGATAAAATCGGCTTCTTACCAGGAAAGCAGTGATTAACTACTTTCCTGGTACAGCCGAACTAATTAAGAATCTGATTTGCTAAATAATCAACACATCTAGCAATAAGTTCAGCATGAGAACGATCGGAAATATAAATCAACTTGAGCCGACCTGTATCCCGATAAGCATGAGCTAATTCCATGACCGATCGAAAGATATCTGAATCAGGCACTAAATTAGGCTCATAGAAACCTTTCAATCTGACTTTGAAATATCTGGGTAAATGCTTCTGGATTTGTTGCCATAGCATTTGCCTATATTCCTCAACAGAAAACTTGCCTCGCCAAAGCGGAGAATTGTCTAGTTGGTCATACTGATCGTTTAGACCTTCACTTACATTGAAAACTTCTCGGTCAATATCGATCGCAAACTTAACTTTTTCAGTCGTGAATTTGTCGAAGTCAAACTTTTCTACGGTAATCATGGTAGTAGCTACTGCTGAAAGGTCACTTCCTTATCGCGAAGCGACCCTTGCCAACAGACTTCAACTACCTCCAATTCTGATTATTTTGGTTTTCTTTCCAGTTCGATCGATGTTCTCTTTAGTTCCCCGACTGTTGCCGTCCCAGAGAGCCAAACCGTAATCGCAAATTGAACACATTGCTATATCTCGATTGACATAGCTTCCTGCAACTCCCACCGTTTCATATCCTGTGGTGTTTCTCGGTTTTGCGTTACCGTCCCACAAAGCAAAGTAAACCTTAACGTTGAGGTAATTCGATCGACGTAGATATTCTTGGACTAGCTTGTCTACGCCTCCCGCATCACCAACAATTATGGAAAAGTTTAGCTGCATTATGCGGTTCAAAGATTCGAGTCCAAGGCTGATGTCTGTTATCGATCGACTGCCCGAAACCATTACAATTTTTGTCATGAGCCTGTTAATTCTGCTAAAACCATTACTCCCTAGCGAAGCTCAAATGATACAATTAAAATAAACTCACATGAAGCTCAGATGTATTGACTTGTTCGCGAGGATAGGAGCTTAGGAAGTGGCAAAAAACACAAGCTAAAGAAACTTACTGGGAGGGGCATAATTAGACTTTCGTGAATCTTATGCAAGCAATTAGTTTATTTTCAGGGATTGGAGGATTTGAACTGGCAGCACAATTAGTTTTTGGCGAGCGATATCAAACATTTCAATTTGTCGAAATTAATCCTTATGCTCAAAAAGTCCTGCAATCGCACTTCCCTAATATCCCCATCTGGTCAGATATCCACACGTATCATCCACCCAAGCTCAGACAACTCGGCTTTCCTACGATCGTCATTGGCGGATTTCCTTGCACAAATACATCAAATGCAGGAAAGAAACAAGGATTGGCAGGCTCTGAATCAGGATTGTGGTGGGAAATGTACAGAGTCATCGTTGAAGCCCAGCCAGATTTTGTCATTATTGAAAACCCAAAAGGAGTCATTCATAGAGGCTTGCGAACAATCCTTGGAGCCTTGCGACTGGCTGGATTTGAAACAGAAGTTGAAGTTGTCAGCGCGTCGGAGTGCGGTGCGCCACACGAGAGACAAAGAGTGTTTGTCATTGCCCACACCAACAACTTACAGCTCCAGCAACGGCAAGGGTGGACCTGCTGGTCTGACAACATTGGAAAGCAAATTGAGATCGCAAGGTCGTTTATCAGCTACCCAGAAACTAAACCCAGAGCTTTGTCTGTGGATGCTCGGATTCCCTCATACTTGGCTGGAGTGCATTATGACTACTGGTGGAGAATGAATCCACCACCAGTCAGTCCTGGATTAAAGCCTAGAACGCCTGGAAGACGAGAAGCAGTAACTCTAGCTGGTCTGTCGATCTGCGTCCCCCAAGCCACTGTGCCCTTAATGCGTCTCCAGTTTCTAGCTTCTTTACTTCCTCAACATTAGTAATTGTTGCAAAGAGATGAGCAATGTAGAAGAGCAAATCCGTTTGTACCGTCAAGGGCTGTCTTATTCCCAGATAGCCAAATATACCAACACGACAGCAGCCAAGGTACAGCGCAGTATCAGAGCATGGAACTTGCAGCCTAAGCAAGTAGAACCTACTCGATCGGCTGAGGAAATTGAAGCCCTGAGAGAGCGCATCCGTAGCTTGAGAATGGATGAGCAATCCATGAAGTCAATCGGTCGCCAAGTGGGGATTGAGGAAATTGTAGTTTATCGACATTTGCAAATTATGGGATTGCTTTAGTTAGTCAAATAAACTCAATTGTTTCCATTCTAAAGGTTTGTTTTTGTTTCTGTTTCTGTTACTGTTTTTGTTTACATCGGTGTTGGTGTTACTAAAATTGCTGTTAGCAATATAATTAACGTGTTTCCAGATATCGTTTTGTTTGATGTATGCGATAGTTCGTTGGGAAACATCAAATAATATACTGATTCTTTCAACCGTTAAGTTAGTTTCAACTAACAAAGCTTTGATTTGAAAGACTTCTTTTTCGGTCAATTTCGACTGAGGGTTTTTAGAACCTCTATTAGAGCGTCCTTTTTCTACCATGTCTCTCATATTTTCTGTATGAGTGCCGAGGAATAAATGCTCAGGATTTACACAAGGTGGATTATCGCATTTGTGACATACGAACATACCTTCAGGAATTTCCCCGTTGTATATCAGAAAACTTGCACGAGAAGCATTCATCCGGCTTCTTTTTAGATGGAATTGACCATAACCTCTCTGATTACACCATAAATCTGTTAACCAGCAATTATCCTTGCTAATAATGTGTTTTTCAAACCGTTCTTTGCTACGATCGTCCATAAGTAAAACGTCCCTTAATTTGTAGCTTAATAAAATCATGAAAACGAAAATCAAAAACAGAAACAAAAACAGAAACACACGTAAATTGTTTCTGGAGATGAATAGGTGTCAAAAGGTGATACTGCGATGTTTTATTGCCCAGTTAGAAGGTGTTGAGGGTCATGCAGTTTACTTAGCGATCGATCGAAATGGAGAAATTGAACTAACAGTAGTTTCTCTTCATTCTACCGTAATAAAAGCCTGGAGTGTAGCCGTAGCAGCTAGAAGAATCTTAGAAAATAGCAGTTATAGTTATAAGCATAGCAACGAACTTATTCTTAAGACTTTCGTTGCTGCACTCGTTGCTGATTACTTTGATTATTCTTCAGATTCTGTACTGAACGAAATTGAAGTTCCTAGCAAGTGGAAAACTTTTAGCACTAAGTCGAAACATCCTGACTTTGCTAATGGAGTTTACGTGATTGGTACATCAGCAACCGAAATTTTAATGCTGGAAGAAGAACCCAAAAAGTTAATTCTGGCAAATACCTACTTGATGTCTGCTTATATTGCGGATTTCATGAACGAAAACCAGCTTGATTCTCTGGTTCTGCCAGATATCGATCGCTTAGTCCATGAAGCACGTAGAGCTTTTTCCTCAACCAAACATCGAGTTAACTATTCTTTGACCGCTCATGAGCTTCTTCGCTGGGCTTATAAATAATCCATTGCCATCACCCTGTCAAACTCTTTGACGACATACTTTAAAAACTTGGGATTCTGATCGAACAACTTTAAAAATCTGTCAGGCAGACCACTAAATCCTTGTCGTACCAGTTCTTCTACCATGAAAAACACAGCGTAGCCGAAATAATAAAGCTTAGGAGATATATCACCTTCTGGTGTTAGACCTTCTGTTGATATGTACGATTTCCCCTTTCGATCGACATACTGAACTAAATAGATTGTCCCGCCACTCTCCAGCTCTAATGATTCTCTATTATTTTCAGTCAAAGTTCCATTAGGTCGATCGAGTTTAAAATCCTGATACATTGCTTTTGCTAAGTAGTTCATTTGCTCCAACCGCTTAGTTAGTCTCAGATTTTCTGCTTGTACCCTCAGACTTTCTATTATCAGTTCCGTATTGTACTTTGTTAATTCCGTATTCTCGATCAACAATTCCGTATTCTCTGCCAACAAACGCTCATTTTCCTTGGATAAATCACTGTTATCTGACATAAAAACTCTCAATTATTTGTTATATTATAGCAAGAATTAAGGTTTCAGGTAGCTTCGCTTTTAGGTTTTGATGTTCTTTTTATTAAGTCAATGACAGCAACAGTAACTGAAACAAAAAGTGTGGTTAATATTCATTGTGATGGTGCTTGTTCAGGAAATCCTGGACCTGGTGGTTGGGCTGCAATCCTCACAATTCCAGGTAAGTCCAATAAAAAAGCGATTAGTGGTAAATCTGACACAACTACTACTAACAATCGTATGGAATTAACAGCAGCGATTGAAGCTTTGAAAGCTCTCAAGAAACCTTGCAAAGTTACACTGTTCTCGGATTCAACCTACGTCGTAAACACGATGGCTAAATGTTGGAAACGTAATGCTAACCAAGATTTGTGGGAAGAACTTGATAAGTTAGTAAAAGTTCATGACATCACATGGCTGTGGCTGTCGAGGAATTCAACTCCTGAGTTGAGTGAATGCGATCGACTAGCCAAAGAACAAGTTGTCAATTCTTGAGAGCTAAATTTTAGCTTAACTTAATCGCAAATTGGGCATTGTTAATAGTTACAATGTCCAATTATGGTATGTTAAAATAAGCTAACTTTCAGCGCAGTATTTAGGGCAAAACGATGAGTCAATTTGATTATTTACGAACACAGCTCGCCGATAACGTATGGGCAGGAAAATCCATTCTGACAGTAGCCGATGCTGTCAATCAAGGGGTAAGTAGCGGGAAAGATTGGTATTTTAGCCTGCCCCATATTCAATTTATTATGGCAAATCCAGTGATGGCAGGTGTCAAAGATTTATTAGTAGCATCCCAAAATGTAGGAACAACGGTCATTGATTGCAGTTTGGTATTTTTGGAGACGCTTAATGGTATCAACCGTGCCTACAACAGCAAAGCATTCACAAACTTAGCCGGCAAAGGTCAGCAAGAATTAGCAAGTCTCCTTCCATCAACAAGAGAAAGGATAATTTATGAAGCATCGGTGATGGCGTACAACGAATCGTTGAATTTACCTAATTTATCAGTAACGATCGACTCGATTGAGGCCGACATTCGAGCAATTCAGCAAGGGGGAGCCACAGCCGAAGCTCAAATAGAGACATGGAAATTACAAGCTCTTACTAAAGTCGAGCAGCTTAAGGCTGAGATTTTAGCAACGATCGAATCTCTGACCGGGAATCCACGCCGGAACGCTCGCGCACGTATCCGACGGGCAGAGGCAGCACGGATTGCTATGACTACGAACACGATTCCTAACATCATTGCTCACAACCCTTACTCCATCAGCTCAACCTACAATCACTCCATCAGTTCCATTTACAGCCGTCCGCCCGTCCTCAATGCTGCACTGGTGCCGATCGCAGTAGGGGGAGCAGCTACGATTGCAGGGGCTGTGGGTGTGCTCACAAGCATTGCCAGTTGGCTGCTAGGGAGTTTTTTCCTGAAATCATTCAATATTCCCGCAGTTTTGTTACCAGCGTTGACCAATACTGTGGTGTCGATCGTCCTAAAATTATCAGGTAGTTCAGGCGGTGCTGAAGCGGTTAGATATTTAGCGGCATCTGCTTTGAAAGCTGGAGCAAGTCTGTTGCCTCGCCTCTTTGGAACCACAGGAATGCGAGCAAGTGGTTGGGCTTATTTGATGGCTTGGGCAGCTCCTATAATTGGTGCAGCCGTTATCATTGCCACCGCCATGAGAAACCGAACCGATCTCGCTGAATTCCTTTACGTTTTCGCAGATATTGGTGATAAAACACCAAGAAAGTTTAACTTGTCGTTATCGCATATGTACGACACGAATCAAGTTGAAATTCTTGAGAAATTGAAGAGTAATGCAAGAAGTTTAAAAAATAAAGCTCTTGTGCCGATCGAGAAAATTATCGGAGTTGGATTAAACGCCAAACGCGAATTTATTCTTGGCTATGATTTAACCAATCCCGATGAACCAATTCTTATTCCCAAGGACGATATTATTACCACATTAGGAGGGGACAAAGTTGCTAAAATAGCAACAGGAAAATTTTACTTTGGCGACTAATATGCCTACGGATTACGACCTTGAATATTCTTGGGTTGATGAGAGCTTAGGACAAATTGCTACTACTGCTGTTTGGTCAGTTTGGGATTGTGTTCTTAAACAATGGTCAAACACTCCTAAAGTAACTCTCCGCAATATCCTTCTCTCTGGCTGGCATCAAGACGCTGGTAAAGAGCGATTTTGTATTGGACAAATCCCCGAAAACACCAAGACTGCTGCTCTCCTCGACCCCTTTATTGCTAATAAGAACGATCGATATATCCTGGACTTAGCTAGTGGCTCTCGTAACCACGGGAGATTCACTTTTAATATGGCTCCAATCGGCTCAAACTACTATGGCAGCAAAGGAACTGAGCAATGGAAACGCATCATTTACGGGAGTATCATGCACACCGGATGCAAGCACTTAGTCGGTAAAGAATTTAACTTTGTCATTGTAGATGATACCCGGCGTGATGCTCAAGGTAATCCCCAAGATGACCCCACTAATGGTAGACACTGGAACAGCGGAGACAGCCATGCTAAGGGGTCTAAGGATTTTCTTACTATACTTGGAACAGGTGATGTTCACTTACCTAATGACGAAGGAATTCCACTCCAATTTCGGATAGCCTCATTTAAGAAGTGGGTTGCAAAGGGGACGATCGCCTACAATCCAGAATTAGATGGGTCTGGCTATGATTTAGTCATTCCGTGGAGTTCACTAAAAGGCAACAAACCCGCACTCGGAAACTACAAAGAAAAACTGCTTTGTGGGTTGGTATTTGAAGGAGAAAAACGCATGGCTAAAGCTGGTTGGATGCTATTCCAATGGTTCAAATTTGAAACACTAGAACAAGACCAAATAATTAGCCGACTCCGCACGAAATGTGAAAAATTAGCAGCAGCTACTAACTCGATTCAAGCTCTGGCTAAAGAGTTGAGAATCCATCAAGTAGAAGCAGAACAAGAACGCGAACAAGGCGATAGTATTCAGTCAGAAGCTGAATATGTCAATACTGCAATGGAGATAATTAAATACGATATCAAAGGACGACTTCTGCTTCATCCTTACATCACAGGTAAGGTAGCAGAAAGACTTCAGGCAGTTTGGTTGAATTTAGCAAAGGCTGCGGGGGTTCGTTTCTGGTCATTGATGTCCCAACCAGATGAGTATTTTCAAAAATACGAAAGCACCGACAATAACGGAAAAACCACTTTTAGCGAGAAAGTTTTCTGTGCACCTGGTATGGCTCCCGGTGAGTACATCGTATTCTGCAATCCCATGAGGCATTGGGGAGACTGCCAACTGTGGATTAACAGAATTGAAGGCACTTATACTCGGGGGACGAACCTCATGGCAGCATCCACCAAGCTCATGCTGAGTCTGGGCAGAGACTTTGACGGCGACTTTGTTCAGCTCATCGCCTCTCATCAATATCCGGCGTTGAGAGATGCGATCGCCAACTTCGACAAACCTCCTGAAGTTGACAAGCTTCCTAAAATGGCGCTGACGGGAACACTCCAAGAAGTCGCCATCAACAGCATGAACGACATCACTGGTGTAGTTGCCTCCTTGTTGGGTCGCGCCAGAGCAGCGGGAGTAGAAGGAATAGTCCTCAACATCCCGCCAGGAGGAATGCAGACAGAGCCAAAAGAGATGGCAATCATCAATTTTCTGAGTCAGGAACTTCAAATCGCGGTTGATTCCCTCAAATCGGCATATCCCAATAATGATGTGGGACTCAAAGCTGTTACCGACTACCTCAACGGTTTGGGAGATGCGGGCAAAATTCCTTGGCTCAAAGATTTTAAGGAGAAGGATACTTTTCTAACTCGACCCTGCGCCGTTGCCAATGATGCGATCGATACCATCTCCCGACTCGTCAAAGTAGTCAACAGCTATTGGCGGCCCGCAGCTCTGGAAACGAACATCGACATCAACTCGTTTCACAATGCGCTTTTTGATGGAGTTGAGGTAGCCCAAGAACAGATGGATTTTGCGTTTGAACAGCGCAAGGGATATGGCTCTGAGATGAATGCTGCCATTAAATGGAAGGAAGAAAACGAGGGTGACACTACCAAACTCCGAGAAGTCTCCGCTAAATACCAGGCTCTCAAAAACTCCGCTCTTGAACAATTTGCCGATGCCCAGGGTCAGGCTTATACCGAAAAATCTTGGGCTGCTGCTTATTGGCGCGCTGTCCACACCAGTGCTAGCGAACTTAGCACTGGCTCCCTAGCGTTCAACTTATTCCGAGAAGAAATCGTGACTGAACTACAAGAGAATCCCGATACTTTGCCCTATTTCGGTGTCTTTAACGTTCACAAACAAGAACCCAATGTCTGGAGCCGAGGTGAATGGACTGGACAGAATGTACTCATCCGCATTGTTCAACGGATGAAACCTGCTGCTGGTCAGCAAGCCGCGCGGATGGAGTTGGCGATCGATATGAGGTATCCCGAAAGTACCAAAAATATCGGCTATTTTCCCCTTGGATGGGTTGGTGAAAAATATCGAAGTAAAGTGGCGATCGGTGAAACTCGTGAAATGAGAATTTACACCGATGGCAAATATATGGATGAAGCGGGTAGAACTATTACCAAAACAGTTCGTTTATTTAATCAATCTCTGAGTCAAGAACAGATTGATTTCTTAAATGGCAAAATGCCAGCAGGTCTTTATAACCCTGAAGATTTTGGTTTACCACCTAATTAATGATGAGTGGTATTTACCATTTGTCGTAAATACCACCAACTTCCTGCCAGTTTCATGCCTAAAAATGAGAAAAATGTTTGTGATTTATTGTGCTTTTAAAAAAACTAGGGCATAATCAAATCAAGCGTCTATCTCAATCAAAATTTTAATTATGGCTTCAGTTGTTGAAAATCTCCCATTTGGAGAAGTTATCTCCAGTGTCGTAGCTTCTCTAGAAAGCGGAAAGGATATCAAAATCGAAGGGTTTGGCACTTTCTCTTTGATTGAAAAACCAGAACGGGAAGGACGAAACCCAAGAACAGGCAAACCCACCATTTACAAGCCTACTCGCCGACCGAAGATTACGTTTGACAAGAAGTTCCTGGAAAGAGTTTATGCGGGTTCAAGTGCTTTGGAAACTTCGACTGAAACAGGTTCGGCAACAGCTTCAGTAGCAAGCCCCGCACCGACTCCAGCTTCGACAGCATCTCCCATAGCAGCTCCGGTAGCAGCTCCAACAGCTCCTGTTTTGCCTCCTCCAATTCCAGTGGAATTGCTTACTCCTTCGGCACCACCAATTATCTGGCAAATCAAAGCCCCAGACGGTAGCTTTATCGAAGTTCCAAGCCAGGATCTATCCAAGTGGGGAGTTGGTGCAAATACTCCAATCTACTCTGCTGCCACTGGTTGGAAACTAGCAGGGAGCATTCCTGAACTTGTAGGGCTTGTCCAATAAGAATAGTTTTCGCTAAACTTGACGACGAACTGCACAAAAAAAACCTGAGTGACTGCACCCAAGCTCAGGTTTTTTTCATGTTTCTTGTTTCTTACAATTTCTAAGAACTTGTAAGAATTTCTTAGCAAGTTTAAACAAAAGCAGAAAATACGGGATGTCTCAAAGCTCCAGTAGCAGTAATGCCGAGATGGATAACTTCGACTATTCTGCCCATATAATTAGCTTGGTTAGCCCAAATAGTCGATCGCTCGGCATCCGTAAATCCAGTACCGACTCTGGCCTTGACAATTCGCTCGTTGAGAGTGCCGCCAACTAAGAGATTGCCCAACGACGCAGAATATTTCCCTGAGCCTTTAGTAAACCCGGTAACTGGCAAGCGGTCTTTCACAAAATTCTTGACCTTCAAAAGTGCGATCGATCGACCCTGGAAATAAACAGAATTCGGGTTCCGCAGCATTATCCCCTCAGCCGACTGTCCTGATGCCTTGATTGAGTCAGCTTCAGCTTGGATAACCAAAGGCTTATTTTCAATCAACTTCTGAGGAACGTAGCTAACCTTCGCCATTGCCGGGAAGATTTGCTGAACCTGGCTATATTCGTCTGCTGCCACGATGTTGGGATATTGAGTGAAGCCGATCGCAAAAATGCGAAATTCCATCCTCTGTTTCGCTTCGACAACGGTTGCTGTAGTTTTAGTTGATCGAGCAATCCCAGAAATTCTATCGAAAGGCTCTCCGGGGATGTACAGCTCACCATCCAAAAATGACAAATTGTTGGCTAACCGGATGCTTTCACAGATTTGCTCAATTTCGGTCAGACCTGAATATCGAGTCAAACCCGATCGACTCCTCAATCCACTGGTCGGGTTTTCATACAAACAGCGCACTCCATCCAGTTTGGGGCTACTGAGCCATTCAGTTACACCATAGTTTTTGGTGGGACTGTAAGTATTTGCTAATTGCAGTAACATCTTTGTTGCTCCTCATTAAACAAATCGACCCAAAGCAGGGCTTCGGAGATTACCAGTAGCTGTTACTCCCATGTAAACTATTTGGACTTGTTTGCCGATATAAGAATCTCTGTTCATCCAGAGATCCTGTTCCTCTTCGTCGTTTAAGCCGTAAACACGAGAAACTTTATTAACTCCATTCACCATGCCTTCAACGGACATATAACTCACGTAACCCACTATTGGATTTTGCGTAAACCCAACTACAGTATAGATTCCGCTTGTTATCCCCTTCACTTTGAGAAGATTGTCCGATCGCACCCCAGAATAAACTGAGTCCAGATTTCTGAGGATGATTCCTTCAGTTTCTCCAGAATTAAGAACGGTGGTTGCTTCATCCAGAACGCTTAGAGGTGTGTTCCGAATTAGTTTTTGAGGAATCAAACTAATCATTCCCTGTGCCGGAATGATTAGTTGCATGAAATTCATCCTTTGTTGGGCTGTTAAGGTGGGATTTGTTGCCGCACCAACAGCAGAAACTCGAAATTCAACAGCAAATTTTTCATCAAGGTTGTATGTGGCTCGATCGCGAATTAATACCGTAAGCTCCTCGAAAGTTCTACCAGGAATGAACAGCTCACCGTCAAGGAAAGACAAATTGTTAGCGTCACAGATGGCGCGACAAGCTAACTCAAGTCGATCGAATCCCACAAATCGCGTGGTCAAAGTCTGGCTTCTTAATCCGCGTGAAATGCCGTCCCGGGTGTAAATGCAGCGAACTCCGTTGAGTTTAGGACTGCTTAGCCAGAATCCAACCATGTATTCTTTAGCTGGATTGTAAGTATTTGGTACTTCTGCTACAAAAGTCATGGTTTTTCTTAGTTCACTGCCATGATGAAATTGCTGACGCATCGGACTTGTTCGTTCACGATTTTGTCAAACATAAGAGCCAAATCTCGGTTATTTGGTTGGAATCTCATCAATCCCCATTGACCAGTAGCAGCAATTGTTAAGTCAGGTTTGAAAATCAGTGCTGTGGAATGGAACCATGTATTAAACACAGTCGCTGGCATATTAGAACAGATAATCATGCCAGAAATGTTGGCATAATTTATCAGCACATCTACGTTAAGACGAACCAATTTCCCACAGGTTTGATAAGTTACGTTGCCTGTGACGTTCCACGATAAAGGCAACGAAATTGGCGCTGACCAAACAATTCCGGCTGGCCCGGCTGGACCAATAGCACCAGTATCTCCTTTCGGTCCGATCGCGCCAGTTGCACCAGTTGCACCAACAGCGCCGGCAACACCTTGAATTCCTTGAGCGCCCGCTGCACCAGTATCACCTTTCGGGCCCGCAACACCCTGAGCACCAGTGGCTCCCGCAGCGCCAGTTGCACCAGTAGCTCCGGCTTCACCTCTAGCACCAGTTGCACCCGCAGCGCCGGGAATTCCTTGCGCTCCAGTATCACCTTTGATTCCCTGAACACCAGTCGCACCAGTCGCGCCAACATCACCTTTAGGACCGATCGCACCAGTTGCACCAGCGACACCTGGATTTCCTTGCGCTCCAGTTGCACCGATCGCACCAGTTGCACCAGTGGCTCCGGTTGCACCTGCTGAACCAGTATCACCTTTCAAACCTTGAGGCCCTTGTGCTCCAGCGGAACCAGTTGCGCCTTGAATTCCTTGAGCGCCAGTTGAACCAGTTGCGCCTGGAGCTCCAGTATCTCCTTTAGCTCCGGGGAGTCCTTGAAGACCTGGATCGCCTTGTTTAGCTCCCAAAGTCCAGAATGCCGACGGCGGTACAGAATTTATGCTTGGCGCGTTGGCAATGTAGCTGCTGCCGTTGTAGGCAACCGCATCAAACATGGCGTATTGGAATGTTGGGCTCCAATTTCCACGCCAAATTAAGCCGGGTCGCCCTTGAGGACCTTGTGGCCCTGTTCCACCTTGTGGCCCTGTTGCACCAGCCGGTCCCATTTGACCAGTCGGCCCGATATCACCCGGTGTACCTTGAATTCCTTGCTCTCCACGTTCGCCGGGAGTGCCGGGATTACCTTGCAAACCTTGCGAACCCATTTCGCCTGGAATTCCTTGATCACCGCGATCGCCTTTTTGACCTGCGGGGCCGGTTAAGCCGATCAGGCCAGTTGCGCCAGTTGCGCCGACATCGCCCGGAATTCCTTGATCGCCACGATCACCTTTAGCACCTTGCGGACCGGTTAAGCCGATCGGGCCCATCGCGCCAATATCGCCTGGAATTCCTTGATCGCCACGATCGCCTTTAGAACCTTGCGGGCCGGTTAAACCGATCGGACCAACAGGGCCGAGATCGCCAGCGATACCTTGATCGCCCCGATCACCTTTAGAACCTTGAGGACCGGTTAGACCGATCGGGCCCGTTGCGCCAGCTTCACCAACTAAACCTTGATCACCACGATCGCCTTTAGCACCCTGCGGGCCGGTTAAACCTTGATCACCAGCAGGGCCGACTGTGCCGGGAATGCCTTGATCACCTCGATCGCCTTTTATGCCGGGAGCGCCTTGCGGGCCGGTTAAACCTGCCGGGCCGGTTGCGCCCATATCACCGGGAATTCCTTGATCGCCACGTTCACCTTGAATTCCGGGACTGCCTTGTGGGCCGGTTAAGCCTGGATTTCCTTGAGAGCCAGTAGCGCCAACTAGACCTTGATCGCCTCGATCGCCTTTCTCACCGGGAACGCCTTGCATTCCTGGATTACCAATATCGCCTTTGTCACCTTGCGGGCCGGCAATCCCAGGCTGACCCTGTAAACCTTCAGCACCAGTTGCACCGGGAGTTCCCGGTAAACCACGTTCGCCCGGTTCACCTTGAATGCCTGGATTTCCTTGAGGGCCAGGATTGCCAGCCGGGCCCGTCAAACCTTGAATGCCTTGAATTCCTTGACTGCCTGGTTCGCCTTTTTCACCGGCTACACCGGGAGAACCTGCGGAGCCATCAACACCGGGATTTCCTTGATCACCTTTCGGGCCGATCGGACCGATCGCACCAGTCGCGCCAGCAGCACCGGCAATTCCTTGATCACCTTTCTGACCTGGTGCTCCTGTTTCACCAGCCGGCCCGATCGCACCTACTGCACCGGGTTGACCATCCGCGCCGGGATTTCCTGGATCACCTTTAATACCCTGCGGGCCGGTAGCACCAGCCGGGCCGGTAGCACCGGGTGTACCTGCTGCACCGGGCATACCATCCGCACCATTCGCGCCGGGATTTCCCTGAATTCCCTGAATTCCTTGAGCGCCAGGACTACCAGCAGCTCCGGTTGCTCCTTGAGCGCCTGTTGCGCCGGGAGTTCCAGGCTGACCAATATCACCGCGATCGCCTTTTTCGCCGGGAACGCCTTGAGGTCCGATCGGGCCAGCCGGGCCGGTTAAGCCGATCGGACCTTGTGGCCCTACAATTGCCGGCTCTGGAGGAATAAGAGTAACATCCCGAGAAGCGGTAGCAACAACACTCGTGCCAACCATCAAATCAGCGCGTAGAGTTCCATTTTGTGTGATGGCTGTCTCGAATGGAATCCAAGGAGATTCTTTGATAATTGTGCCATTGAGAGTGAAACGGACAAAAGAGTTAGTTGGCGGATATGCTACATCAGCAACTACTACAGTTTGTCCTGAGTAAAGAACAGGAGCGCGTAAGGCAATTGTTGGAGCATTGACCTTGACTTCAAAATTGATTTGAGCGGTCGATCGAACTGTAACTGGAGCTGTTCCAGAAATATCCTCGACTTCAATTAGGTGAACACCTGCGGTATTAATTGGAATCGACATTCCAAATTGATAGATAGGTGCAGCAGTAGTTCCTACATTTGTGGCTGTGGTATCTGTCCCAACAACTACACCATTCAATTTGAAACGAACATCGGTATTGGTGTTAGTGTCAGTGACTGCCGTAACGGGGAGAGAATAGGGCAATCCTCCGACTTGAATGCTGGGTTGAGTGGGAGATGTGATTCTAATTGGCATTAGCTAAACCGCCTAAAATTTGATAGACAAACAATCCCTTTCTTGGCATCGGCGTACCAAGAAAGAGATTACTGAAGCAAGGCTGAAACTAGCTTTGAGAGAGAAGAGTTTGGGTTTCGCGCGTAAGAATCCCGCGTCTAGTGGGGAATCAGGTTTGAATCAAAAGAGTCTGAGCAATAATCAACTCAAGTTCCATTGACTCTCCCACAATCATGAGACTTGTGTAAGCGTCGGGAGTGGGACTAGCATCATCAGAAACCCGGATAACTTTGGGATTCTGTAACTGGCTGAAAACTTGGTAAAGTTCAGTCAGATATTCGATAGTTTCGATCGGCATTAAAATGCCAAAAACCGCCTCTGCCGGAACAGTTCCGTCCATCGTCAAACCTTGATTCTGGGTAACTGTCGCTAACTCGGTCAGCGCATTTCTAATCAAAGGCTGGAAGAGTTCATCAAGGGTTTGATTAGAAATTGTTCGATTTGCCGGAGGTTTGTAAGTAGGGGCTTCGGGATTGAGCGCCTTGATTGCAGCTCTCCGCATTGAAGCATCTCTGGAGAGAATAGCTGCGTCATCAAATGGCTGTTTTGCCCTTTTGATGGACAGCAATGAATCGCCTTCAGATTGAGGCCAGAAATTGTAATCGGCGATCGTTTGGCGCAGTAGTTTTGTTGCGAGTCCTGCTGTTAACACCATGTCAGTAATCAACTAATAAATTATTTTTAGCTTATCCCCCTTTTCTGCTTTTGAGTTTATCAACTAAAAAGTTGACTTTTATGCCCATTTGTTATAGAGATAAAAGCCAAAATTGTTAATCGGATTCTGACCAATTGACTAGAATAACAGAAACAGAATCTTTGGGAAAATTATTGACTTTGAAGTTGTCTTGTAGAGTCGCAACTACTTTTTCTGCCTTTTCCTTAGTATCAAAGAAATAGGCTTCCTCAAAATCAGTATTCCATTCAGGAGTGTTAGGTTCAGCTAGGAACAAGATAGTACCAGATTCGGTAGCAGCACCGATCGAATAATAGGCGTAACAGATAACAAATCTGTACTGAATCAAAGAAGGAGCATCAGCATTAGTGTTGGGAACGGGGGAATTGAACATAAAAAAACCAGTAGCGAACTGGTAAACCGCTGCTGTCAGGTAAGAAACTAGGAAACAAGAGACTTGAAAGTGTTGATTCTTGTCCAATCGAAACTGTTTCCGCTGTAACTGTCGAACAAATGACTGTCACCGCGAAACAAAACCTTGTTGGCAGGAAACCAATGACTTTCGCCACTACAATCTCGAACTAAGGTAAAGGAACGGGAATAGCAAGGGACGATCGGTAATTCAATTTGACCAATCGCCCAGCCTGGACACCAAACATTTCCATAGTGAAAGAAACAGTCTTTTGGTTCTGAAAACCAAGTAATGTGTTCTTGAGTGATTTTTAAAGGTTCCATAGAATTACCAAACAATTGGCTTAAACCTGTTGATTTTCTCCCAATCGAAAGCATTTGCTGCGTAAGTCTCGAAAAGATGAGTCTGACGATGATTGCCCCCTCGAATGGCAACATTTTTAGCAGAAACCCAATGGCAGCCACCTTCAGCATCACGAACCAAGGTCAAGCAACGGGAATAGCTAGTAGGGATAGGAAGCTCAATTTGACCGAGCGCCCACCCAGGGCACCAATTAGAGGGATTGTACAAGAAGAAACAATCTTTGGGTTTCAGAAACAAATCAATGTGTTTCTGAGATGTTTTCTGTTTTTCCATCGTTTCCACTGGTTCTATCGTTTTTCCTTGATTCAACTTCTGCAACAGCTTGATTGAAAGCTTCATCGGTGGGTTCTTCAATGATACCGAGAGAACAAAACCATCGGAGTTGAATAGTTCGTCCGCCTCGGCAAATAGTTTTTTCCGCGCTGTGGCATAAGTGCTGGGAGCCGCCATTGAGGAGTTGATCGTAATAGTATGTAAGTCGTTTGGGGGGAGGTCGATCGGTTTTCTCCCACCAAACGGACAGGAATAGCAGCAGTTTGCTGGTACATTGTAAGCACTTAAATCTCTTGCCATGTGTTTTAGGGTTAGTATGAGTTCTGACCTCCCAGTAGAATGAGAGGTCAGTGGTCAGTAGTTAAACAGATTCTGCAATTTTATATGCTGATAGATTCTCATAGTTAAAGAGCAAAAACATCATCACCCCAAAGCGAAGCATAATGGTTTTCTTTTGCCCTGGATTGTTAGCTCGTAAAAAGTGCAAAAGCTGACGTAGCATTTCTTTATAAATTGCTGTGATTTGGTTCGATTTGTTATGAAGGGCTAAGAATCGATCGAATAGATAGGCAACGTGAAGGCAACGGTTTCCGAAACTTGATTAAATAAACCTTCATTTACGTCGAAAAGCTAAGGAATCTGTGACAGCATCTCAAGATTGTGCTGAGATTTTCAACAACCGCTGTCATCAGTTTGGTATAATTGTGGCAGTAGCAGTTCCATATTTGGAGACGTTACTACCAAAAGCGTGGTGTTTGGTAGAATTCCCTTGAGCTGAACTTTACAGCAGCGATCGTCCAACAATCTTTAAATCCGTGGAGCAACTCGAACTTTTCCCTAAATTTAAACCCAAACCCAGAATCTCGAAATCTCCTCAGTTAACAATGAGTTGTGAGGCGCTGCATTGTTGGAAACAGCGCATTTTTGAACACCAACAATCTGCTGCTTCCGAACAACCGCTACAGGGAAACTTATTCGAGCTCGCACCCAATCCCTGTGACTCTAACAGCATTGACCCGTTTACCTTAGAGCTGCACAATCTCTCATTCTGTGAGAAACCGGATTGGGGCGATCGTACTTGTCTTTACTTTGTCATCGACAACGAACTTCCATTGGTGCTGTATGTAGGAGAAACTGACCGCACTCCCAAACAAAGATGGATGAACCATGATTGTCATAAGTACATTGCCAACTACATCGAATTGCATCGGCGTTATTCTCTGGGTGTGAGTGTAGCCATAGCATTTTGGTATGGAGCGCCGGTATCGGCTCAATAAGTAGGGGTAGCAGTTAATCTAGTTGCCAAGATAATCCCAAAGGATAAAGAGCAGATTTTTCGCGAATAATAGTGGACAGAGAGGGAATAATTCCAAGTTGAGAAATTCGGTCACGCACATAGTCAAAAAAACTGATTCCCAACTGACGAGTAGTAGCAACAAGAGACATAAAAGTATCCCAGGCCTGAGTACCCTCAATCGTCTGAGTTGCATAGCTAATATTACGTCGCTGCACCATGGTTCGGGCAGCTAACTCAGCGGGATTATTGTGTAAAGGTAATTCAGGATGCTCTAAAACCCTCAGCAACTCTGATACTTTTGTCGCAGTTAATTGTTTGCGTTCATCCAACAATTCATAACCACTTGGGGTTTCAAAAAGCCGCCGAAATTTCGACCTTAAAAGCAGTGCAGCTTCAGGACTTGGAGCCTCTTTGTAAGCTAATAATTCCCGATAATAATCCCAAAAATCTTTGATAAATTTCCCTAAAATTGCTTGATGGCAATGGAATACGGGGCTTAACTTCTTGTAATGCCTTCCCTCATGCACCCAACATAATGCTCTATCGGCAGTGATTAACTTGAATTGCGGAGCATCATCACAACAAAGAGTTTGTACGACTGGACAATCTGTTTGCTGATGATAGAAAACAATAGCTGCTGCTTCTTTAATCCTGGTAACTTGTTGGGAACCCAGAGAAGGTACATACTTATTAAGTAGGTGATTAAACTCCTCCTCACCCAACACTGTTTCTTGAGGTAATAGCTTGAGAGCGTTTTGCCATTTAATCGGGATTTTGAAGTCCTCAATTAGTGAGAAGAAGAGTGGATTTAGAATAAATTTCAGTTCTCGTCCCGGCTGTAACCCTTTGAGAACAGTCAGTCTGTCTTTATTGGCTGTTGTGAAGTATACTGTATATAAAGGGTTGCAGATGATATTGGTGGTATGGTTGACTCCAGCTACACATGCGCCTGTTTGGTCGAAGTGTTGCCACGGGCTACTCGCTAGTCCTGAATCATAAACTTCTTGTTTCTCGGTTTCAAAACCCGAGTGGTTTTTGATTAACAGGTTGGATAAATAACCGGCTGACATGGAAATACCTAGATCGGCTAAAAAATCTAGTAGTTTGCCTTGCGTCATATTACCGCCATAGTACAAACTGATGATTAAGGATTTGATTCCTGGTCCAAATTCTCCTTCGTAGCCTATTGGTAATTCTGCTACATAGGTTTTTCGGAGTGAAGGTGAGTAATATTTCTGTTTACGGAACAATATGTTGTCGGTTGCCAAGCTGATATCTTGGATGATTACTTGTTCGTATCCTTTAAATTCTGCGTCTGCTGGCAGTTGGTCTGTGGGATATTCTAGTATTTGTTCTCGATCTATTTTAATCGTGGCGTTCTTACTGCCTTTTGTGTGCTTTAGGGGCGTTTTTCGCTCTTTTTCTGATGAGTGCTGACTTTTGAAGCCTTGGGATTTGGCTTTGATGTCTGGTTTTCCTTGTTCTCCCTTCAATCGGTTGTTTTCATCTTTCAACCGTTGATTCTCTGACTCCAAGTCTTTGACTTTTAATTGTAATTCTTCTATGAGGTTCAGTAAAAGCTCTACTTTATGACGCATGGATTCGTCTGCAATCCCTGGGGGGTCGATGGTTTGCAGTATATTGGAGGATGACTTGTCTGGTGAAATAATCTTTGGCATCATGTGTCTTATTTTATGACACTTTGTGCACTCTGCTTACTTTTTTTCTCTGCTACCCCGAATTATTGAGCGGATACGAGCGCCGAGCAATCGAAAAAAGCGGTTACAGCTAGAATCGAAGCTTATCTACAAGTGGCGATCGCCTTTCAACAAAGAATGCTGGCAGTATTGGGGACAACCTTTCGGGAAGTAAAACTACTAGGATTCCCCACAAAGAAGTTTCAGATGTTACTCAACAATATCTACGCACTACACTTAATTTCTGTAAACTCAATGCTTAGTAGAGATTGAGCGGGTGCCAGATTTTTTCCAAGTCGCTGTGATTGCATAATATTTGGTATACGCATCTCCACCGACCAATGAAAAAATACATCAACCTTGCCACCGCCCTCATTGCATCACTCAAGCCAAAATCCAAAACACCCATAATCGATACCTACGGTGAATCCACGCTTAACCAAGACGAGCAGCAAGCTCTCATGGAATGGCTCTTTGCTAGTTTGATGGGTGTGGGCTACTTCAGTAAAGCTCACCTCATCTGGGATGATGGCAAAGAGAGAGAACGAGAAATATTCACCGCATTGATGAGAAACGAACCAATCTTTCTCTACCGCCAAGGAGTGCGACCTACCCCAACGGTTGAAGGATATGGCTGGCGGCTGATTGGCGAACATCCGAGTTTGAGGGTGTATGAATTGCAGGTGGAAGTTGAAGGAGATTGAGGGCGATCGATGATTTTGATAAAAGAGTTATCAGTAAAGAATAAAGAGTATTTCAGACAGCAAAACTTTTCTGTTAGCTAGCTGTCCCTACTTCTCAAATAGACTGTTAGGCGATACTAATTGTTTGACCGTTAGTTAGACTGCTGAAGTCATAGGTTGTGTTACCAGCTATGAGTTTTTCAAATTCGGAAGTTTTTATAGTGCCGCTACTACTCGTAAAACTCACCACGGTTCCCAATATTTCAACGGTATAACTTCCTGACGTTAATTCGAGCGAGTCTTCGTCGTTCCCGCCATAGAAAGTAGCATAGCCAGAACCCCTGATATAGTCTGTACCTTTTCCTAAAAATATGCTGCCAAAGCTAGAAAAGCCGCTATCAGTAATGATGGAGTCCGCGCCCTTACCAGTATTAATGGTACCGCTGTTGGCGATGGTCGCGCCAAAGCGAAAATCAGTCCTTATGCCAAGAATTATATCATCGCCGTCACCAGTATTTATAGTGCCGGTATTGGAGATGGCGATGCTGTAAGTGCTAGTGCCAGTGATTATATCGTTGCCATCCCCGGTATTGATGGTGGAGGAATTGGCAAGGGCGTCGCCCTGAGTTGAAATGCCAGTGATTGTATCGTTACCCTCGCCGGTGTTGAGAAAAGAGGAGTAGAGAACCGTGCCAGAATAATCACCAGTGCCAGTGATTACGTCATCCCCTTCCCCAGTATCAATGATGGAACCATTGATGGAACCAAAACGTAAGCCCATGTATTCGCCAGTACCCGCGATTGTGTCGTTACCGTTGCCAGTCTTTATGACGATCGGGCTTTGCAAGTTGGGGTTGCTTGAGTTATGCTCGATTCCTACGCTCAAAAACCCCTGGGCAATGCCCGTGATTATGTCATCACCACCACCCGTATCAATGGTGCCCCCTTCGTTGAAAATGCCATTACTATCACGATCTCTCGACCTGTATCTTCCTTGTTGGTAACGGATGCCAAGGATTAAGTCATTACCCTCACCCGTATTGAGCGTGCCCGTGTTGTGGATGCCGCTAACCGTGTACTCGTAAGTATCAGGGATTGAGTCGTCGTAGTCTGCCGCAGCAACGATTAAGCCGTTACTATCACTGGCATTAAACGTCCCGCTGTTGTAGAAACCGCTAATCCTTGTGGGAGTGCTATTGATACTGTTCTCACTGTTACCAAGGGTTAAGTCCTTGCCAGTAAGAGTATTAGTGAAGCCATTATTAAGTATTTCTTCTTTCCCAGGCACGCCGACGACCAAATCACCCTTTTCGGGAAAAGTTATACCTGAAAGTTCGATTGCCATAAGAAGACCTTGGAATAAAAATTAAAATCAAAACATATTATCTGTCACCATTATAGAGCAATGGCCCGGACAGTTTTATATAGCCCAATGGCTTATTCTTGGGCTACTAAAAACTGTTCAATGAAAACTTCAAAGTTATTGTCATCGATCAACCCTGCAAGCGTGGTTAATTCTACTATTTTTTTAAATTGATTGATCCGAGGAGTGGGATGGGTGTATTTGCTCCAAACATAGCCGATTTGATGCTCTGTTTGGGCTAGCAATTTGTTCAAATTTTGTTAAACCAAAGCGCAATAAATTATTAATTAATCCAGATTAAATGCTCTTGTTTCTAGCTGAATATGCCATTTGTGGTTCTACTGTTGAAACTCTCCACAGTCAGAATAATAGCCGTCAATTATTGAAGTTTTTTAAGTAATAAAGCCAGTTGAAACAAGCCTTTTTCTCAAAATAGTTTTGACAGTGTTAAGAAATGCAAAATGAATAAATAGAATCTTGTAAGTTGTGATACAAATATAGCAGTAATATCTAAAATTATTCCATTTATTTCTTGATTCGGAGGTTTTCCTATGGCGATCGAACTTTCCAATCTAAGGTTTACCGACCAGGCTGATGTTGTCCCCGCGTCTGGGGTGGAGGAAATACTCAATACTGGTGTCGCTAATACTCTTGCTGGCGACGACATAATCACTGGCACTAAGGGCGAATTCAGCATTCTCAATTACGGCACTATTGATACCGCCGATGGCAACGACATAATTACTGGCATTGGGGGCGAACTTAGCATTTTTAACATGAATTTAGAGGGTGATGGCATTCTCAACAACAGAGGCATCATTAATACTGGTAATGGTAACGACATAATCCAGGGCATTGGCAAGTTCGACCGTGGAATCACAACCTACTATGGCACTATAAATATGGGAGATGGTAACGACACACTCACGGGTGCTGGTCCCTATGTCGGCATCATGATGTATTCCGGCACTACTGATACTGGAAAGGGCAATGACCTGATCACTGGAACTGGCGTTGTTGGTCTCTACAATTACGTTATAGGAGATTCGGTCTTCAATTTCAATACCGGTGATGGTAACGACATAATAACTGGCAATACCAACGGAAATGGTATTGACGGCACCAGAAGGGGCTCCGGCATCATGAACTATGTACCTATGAATACCGGCGATGGCAATGACATAATAACTGGCACTAACATTAATGGAGGTAGCATCGCCACCGGCACCGACAGTCAGCCAGAATCTTACGGTATCTTCAACTGGGGCTCTATGGATACTGGTAATGGCAATGACACCATCACGGGTACTAACAATACCGAAGGTGGCCACGGCATCAACAACTCTTTTTACGACGGTATCATTGATACCGGTGATGGTAACGACATAATAACTGGCAGTGGTAGCATTGGCATTCACAACGACGGTATTATTAATACGGGTAATGGTAACGACTCTATTATTGCCGATGGAGGCTTTAATGGCCGTGGCAACGTGTTTTTAGGCAACGGTAAAGACTATCTCAAGGGTTTTGGTAGCGGTAATTTCGATGGCGGAAACGGTAAAGATACACTGGAATTAACAGCAGGAAGTTATACGGTTGGAATATCCACAACCGGGGTAAACTTCACCAAGGGTAGCATTATTATGAATACCTCTGGCTTTGAAGAACTCATAGCGGGTAGCACAAAGTATGACTTCAACCGTCTCACCAACGGTCAAACAATTAGTGTGGTCTAGCAGTTTATTTGAGAAGTAGAGACAGCTAGCTAACAGAAAGGTTTGGCTGTCCTAAAACACCCTTTATCGTATGGAGAAGAATCGATCCAACATTTCTTGTCCCTCACATGAGTGACACTCAAATATGCGACTGGTCATGCGCCCATAGGATTGCTCAGAATGGGTTCAGGTACAAAGAAAATCACGAGGCGCAGAGTATGTGGGGATGGAAACGCATTCTTAAATCAGGCGATGGGTTGGCAACAGCGCGACAAGATGTGCGGGAATTGCAAGTCCGGTTGATTGATTTATCTAAACAATCGAATCGCCCTAATTGGCATCCCGGCAACCCAGATGGTCAATTCGGCCCTAAAACTGAAACTGCCGTAAAAGCTTTTCAAAAAGACCAAAATCTTGTAGCTGATGGTCAAGTTGGTTCCCTTACTGTAGAAGCGCTCTACAAAGATTATGCCCAACTGCGAGATTTCTTGGGTGCTAGACAGTGGCAAAAAGCGGATGAGGAAACAGCCAAACTCATGCTCAGTCTGGTTGGGCGACAATTTGAGGATTCCTTCGAGCCAGGAGAAATCGAGCAAATTCCCTGTTCTGACCTCCACGCCTTAGACAAACTGTGGTTGGCATCTTCGGGTGCTCACTTCGGCTTCAGCGTTCAAAAGCGTATTTGGAAAAGTACCATTGCTACTAATCCAGACGTAGACGATGCGGGTCAACGCTTTGGAGAAATTACCGGACAATTTGTGGATGGTGAATTGATAGAGTACAAGCGCGTTACCTTTAACCTGAGCGCTCTTGCGGGTCACTTACCTACGCTGTGGTGGCGGCGCAGCATGGTACTGGCTGGCTTTGGTCGCCCCGTCGCATCTTTGGTGTCCCGCATGGATAGTTGCAACTTACCTTGATGCTTCTCAATCAAACTGATTGTATTCTTGACCGATCACCTCTAAACACCACAACTCACCCAGCGTCATTACCACAGGCAGTTTCAGGAGTTTCAGGAGTTCCAGAGCGATCGTCTCCAAGCCCGCTATAGCAACGCAGCAATCAGCCATGCCACCTGTGTAAACTCTGGTTCGTTGTCCAGTAGCACAGGTTCAAGTTGATGAAGTCGTGCAGTATGCTTGAGTAAGTATGAGGAAATTAGGGTGCTATTTTACTCTTACCTTCGTTCATCCCCTGTCCATAAGCAGCAGTTCCGGGAACTCCAACTTTTCTCGGAATCAAGGCATAGGATTGCGGTATTGGGCTGTTACTTCATCTGCATTAAAAGTCGCCAATAAGTGAAAGTTAAGGTAAAACGCAGCTCGTTTGGATTATGCAATATTGGGCATGGAGTGAGAGGGCGTTCAAGCTTTAGGGGCAGAAAGCAACAGGTTTGGTGAAGTGCTTCCGTCGTTTCCCTTAGCTTTACATGGTTGGGATGGCTGATTTTTTCGGCAGCGCTGACTCTTGCTCTACGGTGCTAATTCAATATAGATAGTTTTTATCCGGTTTTATTTTTTATCCCCAGGATACATACCAATAGAGAGTTGTCAGGATATTTCCCTGATTTTCTCTGCATCAGGAAAATGGAACTAAATGATTGTTTCAGACCGCATTTGCTGAGCTTGATTCAAGATGAAGGCTTTATTGATATCTGACATACAATCAAGCCAACATCAAAAAACCATGATCTTTGGAGCTTTAAATATATGCCAAGTTTTCCAGTGTTGGATATTCCTAATCTTGCCTTGCCCACTCTTTTTGACCAAGACAAAGGTTATTTTGCCGTAGGATTTCCAGAATCTTATTTGATTCCTCAAATCTTACCTTTTCTGCAAGAAGTGGGTGGTCGTGTTAAGGATACTTCTTTTAACAAAGTTGATGTCAACATTAATAATTTAGATTTTATTGATGGAGGTATCGCAGTTTTTGGTGATGCGCGATTGCAGCACAGAGAACTTTTGTGGGAAGATCGATGGACGGGCAAGCATTATACTGATTGGATTTCTGTCAGCGGTTCTTTCAGGTTAGCTGTAAATGCAGGGATTAACGATGAAGTTTTACAAGTTGGATATAGAGACCATCAGCTAAGCTTTGACGGTAAGTGGTACAGCGAGATTGCTGATGTGTTAGTAGATTCGCTTTTTAAAGACAAAATTGTAGAGAAGATTAAGTCTGCACTCAGTGATTTTAATGGTTTGAGTATCAGGCAGTTATTCGACAAGTTTGGCTCTAAAGAGTTACAGCAAAAATTAGCACAATCAGGTGTTGATTCTGCAAAAATAGATGCCATGTTGAGCAAGGTTAAAGTTGGTGCGAAATTCTCCGAAACTGACCTGTGGGTTTCCGCAGACTTTTCTAACCAATAAATTGCTGTCCTCCATACCATCGGTATTGGAGTTATGAGACTAGATAGGGGTGGTTGTACATCCGCCCCTATTTTCTGCTACAGTACCGAATTCGGAGGCTATTAGATAAGCTGGAGTAAAACCAACAGCCACCATGACCGAATCGATCGCCCACCAACTCAAACAAGCTTCCAAGGGCTTACTCTTCCTCAGCGAAACCGATGCTCCCTTTGAAGTCATTCACTGGCAGGCACAAGGAGAACTCACTCCGGCGAAGTTGCTGCAACTCACCAAACATCTACCCGATGCTCCCGTAGAACTGCGGACGGTTGACGAGTTCTTTTCGATCGCCACCCAGGAAGAAGACTGGCACGATGAAGAGGAACAGGAAACGGCTAAGCGATTCCAGAACTTGGTGAGCGTTTTGAAGCAAAACCTCTCGCAGTTGCAGGTTTACCGAGTGGGCAGCATTGAGATTGATGTCTACATAGTCGGGGTGACGGACGGTGGCGGAGTGGCGGGGCTGTCTACGAAACTGGCCGAGACTTGATTGCAACAGACAGGGTGAAGTATGATTGTTTGTTAATCATTGAGTTACATAGTAACCATCATTAGAGTCAGGAACAGACGTTGTAATATGAGCACGATCGGCACATTATTTAGTTGGCTTGCTTCTCTTTACTGTTTGGTTATGATAGGATTTTTATTATTCCTCTCTTACACAGAGGGCAAGCCATTCCAGATGGGTATCATAGCTTCCTTTCTTATGTTCCTAATTGTTTTTCCTCCCCTCTGGTCTTACCTTGACAGAAAATATAATTTCAGAATTAACTGGCTAATCAAGTTTTTTCTATTCATCGCTTCTTACGGATTCCTAATGCTAAATGTTAATGCAGTTGGTTAAAAGTCTCAAGCAAAAAAGTAAGTTCTATTCCTTTTTTACTGACTATCAACTTTACTTTCAATCACCTGCTGAACCTGTGGCGGGACATTAGATAAGAAATTCAACCCTGTTTCCTTCTCAACTTTAGCCACGGGAACTCGAAAGCTTTTCCATCCCGAACCTTTGACGCTGGCATCGTTGGGCATCATCACAGCGATCGTCCTGGTGTTGTTAGTAATTCCCTGCATCCCCAATCCTTGTTGGTCGAGAACCACAATAACTTTCCAATTTCTAGTCGGCACAGCAATCTTTTCTTTTCTGCCGATGCTGCCTTTCCTCCCCACAGGCCCCGCTACGATGTAAAGTTCCTTGCCCTGTGCCACTAATTCTCTACAGTAATCTTCCAAATCACCCCACAAACCTCGGTTGAGTTCTGGCACTTGAGGCATCATGTTGGTCATCAGGAATGTGCTGCTGTTGTCCCCTTTGTTGCGAGTTCTATCGGCACTGGGTGCAATGTGTCCCCTGTCGTAACCGCTTCCCGTGTAATCGTTGGGACGGACTTTGTACCAATCAGCGG
Organism: Microcoleus sp. K1-B1; assembly: GCF_036704705.1. Classification (NCBI taxonomy): domain Bacteria; kingdom Bacillati; phylum Cyanobacteriota; class Cyanophyceae; order Oscillatoriales; family Microcoleaceae; genus Microcoleus; species Microcoleus sp. K1-B1. Next base: position 114,285 of record NZ_JAUBSH010000012.1, read on the forward strand.
GGAGGGAATCATCGGGGCGGAAGTTGTCTTGGCGATCGGCTGCTCCAATCCAAGATTTATTGAGCTGCCATGAAACCCAGTTGGCGGTCTTAGTTTTGCTGTTGTAAGAAAGCACAAACTGTGGCCTCACCATCAGATAGTTGTCGATGCTGGCAATGCTAGAAACGGCATTGCTGGGATTTCCCAGGAGTAAGTTGCGGTTATTGATGGCTGAGCTGATGGGCTCTTTGGTGCTTGGTTTTGGTTGCTGCACCCTTGGTTTTTCACGACCAATTTGAGGAAGCCGAGACGGTGGCGATGGCTCAGTCAAGTTGCAGCCGCTAACAATCCCTACCAAAATCAGAGCGATCGCCCCCCGTTGCCACAAATTCTTCACTCTCAGCCGCTCCTCTTACATCTTCCATGCCAAGCTTATCAGCAGCCTGCCACTTAACAAAAAGAATACAGCACCGCTAGTCGTATCTTAAAAGACGAAGCAAATGTTCTGTCGTATCTTAAAATACGACGAGGCAAACTTTCTGTCGTATTTTAAGATACGACTTTTCTGAGTGGAGTTATGGCAAAGCAGAAAATTATTATTGGGATTTTAGCCAATGCTGGCGGTGTTGGGAAAACAACGTTAGCAGTACATCTAGCTTACGAGATATGCAAGAGGGGACTCAAAGTAGCTTTAATCGACCTCGACCCTCAACGAGCTTTAGATGTATTCTGTGGCTTACCGAGCGCAGAAGTTGAAAACACAGTTGTCCGAGTGTTCGACAAAGACTTCGATGGAAATTGGCCCTTGGTTTCGGCTTGGAATCATCCCGATATCGAAATCTGTCAAGGTCATCCCGCTACCGCACAAGTGGCAAGCGATTTGGTCATTCGGAGACGCGGTGAGTACGTGCTGGCCGATCGCTTAAAGAGCCATCCCCTACGCCACGATGTGGTCATCTTAGACTGCCCTGCCACCATTGGAATCCTTTGCGAAAATGCAGTGGCGGCCGCCACCGGGATACTAATTCCCCTTCAGTTAGAGATGAAATCTGTTTCCGGCGTAGCTGACTTGACGCAGTGGTTGATTGGAATTGCTGACGACTTAAAGCTAGAACCACGCCCTCCAGTCTTAGGCTTAGTTCCCAGCTTATATGACAACAGCCGCGCCATTCACCGCCAGTACCTCCAGCAGTTACCTGAAGTCGCCGCACAACTGCGAGTAAAACTATACCCGCAGATTCGAGATTCCTCAGAATTCAAGAATGCAAGCGCCAACGGTCTGCCTTTACAAAAATACCGCCCAGCCCATCCCGCTTGCAAAGACTTCAAATCGATCGCTGACGACCTCGTTACCTTAGTGAAGAAAGGAAAACTTTAATGGGTAAACTTCCTAAAATAAACGAACGCTTTGCGGGTGCTTATCAAGCGGCTGACCAAGCCGAACGGATTGCCCAATTACAAGCTGAAGTAGATAGGCTGCGAGCTACACCATCTCCAGAGCTTGAGCAACAAATGGCAGCTTTGCGAGAGCAACTGAAAGCGCAATCGGGTGAATTAGAAGTAGCTGTAGATTTAATTGACCCCAATCATTACCAACCTCGCCAGACAATTACACCGGAAAGCATTCAAACTTTGGCTCGGAGTTTGGCTCACGACGGGCAAATTACTCCACTGATTGTCATTCCTCAAGGTGAAAGATACTTGTTGTGGGACGGACAGCGCCGTTGGGAAGCGGCTAAACAGTTGGGCTGGAAAACAATGCGGGCTGTCACTGCCCCCATGCCTCAAGATTTACATCGCAAAGCGCTGTTGACCTTTATCCATCACGAAGACCTCAACCCCTTGGATAAGGCTGAGGCGATTATTCAGGAAATAGCTACCACTACCGGCCGTGAGGCTGAAGAGATTTCTACTGTACTCTCAACAGTGTTGCGGCGTTTGGAACGTTCGTCCCAGGCTCATCAACTGACGGCCCTCGTGACGGCTGCGACAGAAGAACAGCAGCAAGGAGTGAAATCTTTAGGAGTGAGCGAAACGGAGGAAAAGTTGCTGTTAGCTTTGTTGGATTTGGCTTTAAATCCCGCTTCGGTGAAGGCTAACTTAATTCCTATGTTGTCCCTGCCAAAAGATTTGAAGACAGCAATTCGAGAGCAAGGGCTCAAAGGAGCGCACGCTTTAGCTTTGACAGTTTTATCGGCTAAGACTTTAAAGACTTCTGAGCGTCAGGCTAAGAAGGAGAGGATGGAAGCGACTAACCAAGTGATTGAACAAGATTTGACGGTAGCGAAGACTCGCGAGTTGGTAGGACAGATCAAGGCTAAATACCTAAAATCAGTCACTTCTGACTCGAAAGAAGTCACAACATTGATGCGGGGGGTTAAGAAGTTATCGAAAGTAGTGATGGTTTCGACTAGCGCCGAACAACTTATGGAGTTGCGCCAAGTTTTACAACAAAAGCTTTTGGAAATTGATGAAATTTTGAGCTAAACATCATAAATTTAAAAATGGCTTAGGCTTTCTGGTTGACAGAAAAAATGGCAATCACCCCCTGCTCGATTCATTCTCATATTTTATTTGAAAGGGTAATATTAAAGGGCGCTACCGTTTGAGAGCAGCGGGAGGCGCTCGCTAGTTTCAGCCTTATTTTGCTGCACCGTTACGTCCGATGGAGCAACAATTGTAGCAGGCGACGCATCCGGTCGTGTATATTTCCTACGGCTAGAAGGGATAGAGCCACTAACTTAAATTTCTTACGCGATCGTCGGCGAATTTGCCCCGTAACAGCGGCTAAAAGTTGATGGGCGATCGCATAAAAAGACATAATTAGCTGGGGGGGTGACAAGATGGCTAAGAGCTAGACTGAATCTGACTTATAGCCCTCATCCCCCGTTGGTAAAAATAGCG